>RFKI01000018.1 GCA_003694355.1 Bdellovibrio sp. | reverse complement strand
GGCAAATACCTTGCTCAACAATGACGCTGCTAACGGGCAGCCTCCTGGAGGCGATTTGGCCAATTAGTTTTTTATGAAACTTTCCTTTTTTCCACTTTTAGGAGCAGCGACTTTTCTTTTTGTCGCTGCTTTTGTTTTAAACCAACAAAAAAAACACCTTTCTAAAACCTTAAGGGTGCCTCCCTCCAAAAATATCCGTTATTTCACTCTGGGCTATCAGGAAGCCCTTGCAGATTCTTTCTGGTTGCGTTTTTTACAGGATCTGGGGGTGTGCTTCAAGGACGAGCAGCAAACACATGCCTTTCGAGATGGTTTGCGTGTGTTTTGTCAGGAAAACAGTTGGGGCTTTTTGGTTTTGGATGTGGTGACGGATTTAGCGCCTCGTTTTCAAATGCCTTACTGGACAGGAGGCCTTGCGCTTTCGGTGTTGTCCAAGGATTATAAAGGAGCTGGGATCATCTTTGAAAAGGGCATTAAAAATTTTCCAAATGACTGGAACCTGATTTATTATGCCGCCACTCACTTTTTGTTAAATGAGCACAATAAAAAAAGAGCCGCTGAACTTTATCAAATGGCCGTGGAAAGAGGGGCGCCCGGCTGGGTGGGTTCTCTTTCTGCACGTCTTTATTCTCAAACCGGTCGTTTGCTTCTGGGCATTAACCTTTTGGAAGACTTTTTAAAAAAAAATCCTCATAACCGTTTTCAAAAGCGTTTGCGTCGTCGGCTCAAGGAGCTCAAAGCTCAATATGAGGAGCTTCAAAAACAAAAAAACTCTTCATCTTAAAAAAAGATGTTTTAAAGACTTTTATCTAAAAGGTTAAGGGCGTCTTTTTAGCAAGGGCATGGTTGAGTTTTTGATCCACAAGCTTTTTATACTTTTCCCACTGTGCTGTGGAGAGAGCCCAGAGATTTTTAAGGGACGCCTTCTTTTTAGGTGGAGCAATCAGATAAAGGGCATTGATTTTTGCTTGCGTGCAGGAGAGCGTTTGGCACGGAGAGGGGAGGAGCTGAGCGAGTTTTTTCCACTGGGGCTGCTGATAGGAAAGTTTTAAGAGAATGTAAAGCTTCCTTACTTTTTCGAAAGTGCTCCAAAAGTTTTGAGAAGAAGGATTTAGCTTTTGGGGAGGGGGCGTGGACGTGTCCAAAAGAAAGGGAATCCAACTTGTATTCTGGAAGGCCAGGGGGGAAGAGGGATGATCCTGGGTGAGGTGCCATCGTAAGCGAGCTTTATGAAAAAAGCTGCGGGGAGAAAGGCGGCGAAGAGCATCCTGGTAAAAGGACAGGGGCAAAGGAGAGGGGAGTTGATCCATTAAAAAGCGGGTGGACTGAAAAGACGAAGGGATGGGCACTTGCAGGATGGTGGAAACCAGGTTGTTCAAGTTTGTGGAGAGTTTGGCAAAGTGGGATCGGCCAGCCTGAAATTCCAGTAAGGGGCGTGTGAGCGTGTGAAGCTGAGGGGCTTGTCGGGTCAGACCAATCACCGTGAAAGGAGGAAGAGCTTGATGGCCCAGAATGGAATAAGGCGTGTTTAAGTGAAAAGCTTTGTAAAGAGAGGTGTGTTTTTGAAAAAGGCTTTTAAGACGGGAAATATTGATTTGAGGGGGTCTTCGAGAACCTATCAGAGTGAGAGCGGAGTCACCCCCAGCAAACCACACTGTGGTCCAAGGAAAGGCCTTTTGAAAGGTCTTCAGTATGGTTAAGAAGGTTTCAGGATTCATGTCAAAGAGAGGAAACCATTGGGCATAAAATCCGTGAGGGGAGAGGCGGGAGAGAGCTTGTTGGTAATATTCCAGGGAGAACAGCTTTTCCACGCCACTCACCCATGGGTTGGAGGGTTCGCACACAATAAGGTCATAAATGTCTTTTTGTTTCTGAAGCACTTTATAGGCATCGCCTAAGAGAATTTGGTATTTGTGTTTTCTTTTCTGCAGGTCATAGTTAAAGGAGTTAAAGAGAGGTAAGGCTTCAATCACGCCTTGAGAAATTTCAGCCACCTTCACTTGTTTTACATCTTCAAACAGGGTGGAAATGCCTAAACTTAGACCTGCTCCTAGCCCTGCAATAAAAACTTTTTTTAAAGGCTTGGGGGAAATGGAAAGAGGAAACAAAACGGCCATGGCTCGTGTGACCTGATCACTATTGGTTCCTGCATCAGGTTTTCCATTGACAAAAAGAGTGAGGTTGCCTGTAAGGTCTTGAGTCACTTCCACCGTGGTGTTGGGGTCAAAGCGATGAAAAATGATTTTGTGATTTTGATGGTATTTTTGAAGAGGTTTTTTTAGCTCAGCAGCGGAGTGGATTTGGGGTGGGGGTTGGGAATAAAAAATAGCTGAAGGCGCAAAGGCAGAAGGTTTCCAGGCGGGAAGTTGAAAGGTGATGCCTATAAGCAAAACAGATAGAAGGACAGAGGCCGAGAAAAGAAGTTTGTTCTCATAAAGCAGCCCAATAAAAGAAAGACTTATGGCCATAAGAACAAGATTGAGCTGAAAAACTTCACTGCCATCCAGCCACAAGAAGACAACGTACCCACCAATCAGGGCTCCCAGAGCACTTCCCAAAGAGTTAACAGCATAAAGTTGTCCCACCGTGTGAGAAAGGGACTTTCTTTGATAGCGAAGGTAATTAAACAGGAGCGGGAGGTTGGCGCCCATCAATCCCACGGGAATAAAAAGCAAAACAAGGAGAGAAAGAAACACCAGGCTCCAGTAGGGGGAGAAGTTGAGTAAACTGGAAGCAAAAAGGGCACGGATTCTTTGAAAGAAAAAAGGCCAATGGGGAATCATCAGAAAGGTCACAACGGAGGCGATAAAAAGAAAAAGTTGAACCAGAAATAAGAAGCGCAAGCGAGAAATTTTTTGATAACTCACCCAAAGGCTTCCAATCCCTATGGCAAAAATAAAGGCTCCCACAATGATGGTGAATGTGTAGGTGGAGCTGCCGAGGCTGATGCCCGCCATGCGAATCCATAAGTTTTCAAGACTAAACACATAAAAGCCTGAGAAAAAGGAGAGGCAAAGAAGAGGCCAGTAAATGCGAAAAGAGGAAGGTGGATGGTGAGGGCGTGTGACCAGTTTTGAAAGGCTGGTTTTATAGGCCAGAAGATAGACTGTAAAGGCAATGAAGATATTGATCAAAGCTGTGTAGAACAGGGTTAAAGCTAGTCCCCAGGCCTCAATAAAGTAAAAGCCTGCCAACAAGGTGCCCAGAAAGGCCCCTAAGGTGTTCCAGCCGTAAATTAACGCATGAGTGCGGTGGCTGAGGGAAAAGTGTTGGGAGAGGGCTTGAGTGAGTGCGGGAATAGTTCCTCCCATAAGGAAGGTTGGTGGCCCAATAAAAAGGGATGCGAAAAGGAAGTGGATCAACAAATGATCCGGGAGAGCAGAGAAAAAGCTTTTAAGTCCTTCAAAGTATTGGGGGGAAACAAAGGTGTAAAGTCCAATGACCAACTCCAGAAGTCCGTAAAACCAAAGCCAGTTACGGATCCACTTTTGTTGCCCCAGAAGGAAATAGCCAAGTGATAAAAAGAGAAAGAAAGTAGACAGCACTAGAGCTGCAGAAAGAGCATGGCTTCCCAAGTAGAGGCTCAGGTACTTTTGCCAGACCACTTCATACACGAGCCCTGTGAAACCAGATAGAAAAACCAGGAAAAAAGTAAAGTTTTTAAGACGTTGTTGAGCCTTGTAAAGCATAGAATCATTGTAGGAGAAAAAAAGAAAAAGGGTCACGGTTAAGAAGAAACTAACTCACTGCAATGCAAATCGGGAGCTTGACCATGGGAAAGGCGTTTCGCATATTTACTTTTAAACAGAAAAAGGACAGTTGAGCATGAATGATGACTTATATGCGGTTTTAGGGGTTTCCAGAAATGCCGACAAGGAAACCATTAAAAAGGCTTACAGAAAGTTGGCCTTGAAATATCACCCTGATAAAAACCCTGGAGATAAAGAGGCGGAAGAAAAATTTAAGGAGGCGGCTCGGGCCTACGAAATTTTAAGTGATGACACCAAAAGAGCTCGTTACGATCAGTTTGGTATGGCTGGAGTTGAAGGTGGCCGAGGCGCTTCTGGTTTTGGCGGCTTTCAAGATGTGAATGATATCTTTAGTGCCTTTGGAGATATTTTTAATGACTTTTTTGGAGGAGGCTTTAGTCGTTCTCAAAGCCGTTCTCGGGCTCGTCGTGGTTCAGATATCCGTTATGTGGTGGAAGTGGACCTGCAGGAAGTGTTAAATGGGGTTGAGAAAAGCATTTCTTTTGAAACAGAGGTGGACTGTGAAATCTGTCAGGGGAGTGGATGTGAGCCTGGCACAGAGCCTGTAAAGTGTTCCTTGTGTGGAGGCAGTGGGCAAGTGGTTCGACAGCAGGGCTTTTTTTCCATGGCCAGCACCTGTCCGTCTTGCCGAGGATATGGAGAGCGTATTGAAACACCTTGTAAAGCCTGTAACGGACGAGGGCGTGTGCTTCAGGAACGGAGTTTAACGGTAAAAATCCCTCCAGGAGTCACTCATGGCATGCAGTTGCGAGTGGCTGGCAAGGGAGAAGCGGGTCAGTTTGGGGGACCATCAGGGGATCTCTATGTGGAAGTTTCAGTTTTGGAAGATCCCCGCTTTGAAAGAGAAGGGCCTCATTTGCACTCAGAAATCACCATTTCTTATTTGGAGGCAGCCTTAGGCACCACCTTGGCGGTGGAAACCATTGAAGGGGAAGAGCAGCTCAAGATTCCCAAAGGCACTCAGCCTGGTGATGAACTGGTTCTCAAGGGCAAGGGGCTGCCTCATATTAGGACAGGGCAGCGGGGACACCAGTTTTATACCGTTCAAGTGGAGATTCCTAAGAAGCTCTCTTCCAAGGAAGAGTCCCTTTTAAGGGAGATTGCCAAGGAGCGATCCATTAAAGTTCATGAAAAAACAAGCTTTTGGGGCAGAAAACGCTAAGTTTTTTATTTTCTCACCTTGACGTTTCTAAAAGATTTCTCAGTTTTAAGGGTGTGCAAAGGCGATAGTGCCTTGCGTAAGTTTTTTGGCATCACCAAAGAAATTCGAAAGAAAAGGGAGAAGTTATGGGACATATTATAGGAATTGACTTAGGAACCACAAACTCTGTGGTGGCAGTTATGGAAGGGGGAGAACCCAAAGTTTTGGTCAATGAGGAAGGTTCTCGAACCACCCCCTCTGTGGTGGCTTTTACAAAAGATGGAGAACGGCTGGTGGGACAAGTGGCCAAGCGCCAAGCGGTCACCAACCCGGAAAATACCATTTTTTCTGCAAAAAGATTTATAGGGCGTCGCTTTGAGGAAGTTCAGGATGAGATCAAGCTGGTCCCCTATAAAGTGGTTAAAAAGGGTGAAGACTGTGCTTTTGAAGTGCAAGGAAAGCTGATTTCCCCTGAGGAGATTTCAGCCTACATCTTGATGAAGTTAAAAAAAGTGGCTGAAGACTACTTGGGCCATGAAGTGAAAGAAGCTGTGATTACGGTGCCTGCTTACTTCAATGACTCTCAAAGACAGGCCACAAAGGATGCGGGGCGAATTGCGGGCCTTGAAGTGAAGCGAATCATCAACGAACCTACAGCCGCAGCTTTGGCTTATGGTTTGGACAAAAAGAAAGATGAGAAAATTGCTATTTTTGACTTTGGTGGCGGTACTTTTGATATTTCCATTTTGGAAGTGGGAGACAATGTGGTTGAAGTGAAGTCCACCAATGGGGACACTCACTTGGGTGGAGACAACTTCGACATGGCCATTCTTAAGTGGATGGTGGATGAGTTTAAAAAAGATCAAGGCATCGATCTTCGCAACGACCGAATGGCTCTGCAACGCCTCAAGGAGGCGGCCGAG
>RFKI01000154.1 GCA_003694355.1 Bdellovibrio sp. | reverse complement strand
TCATACTGCTTTTTTTTTTTTTTTTGCGAAAGAGCATAAAGTCTTTTTTAAGGAAGTGTCTTTAAGGCAGTTGGATAGACTTTGTTCAGGTCATCAGGGCGTAGCTTTGTTGTTGGAATCTCACTTTTCTTTTCAAATTTCTGATGTGGAAATGTGGGTTCAAGAGGCTCAGAAGAGAAAAAAAGCTTTGTTTTTAGTGGCCTTAGACGGAGTGCAAGATCCTCAAAACCTGGGCTCTATTTTTCGGTCAGCATGGTTGTTGGGGGCAAAGGGGTTAATTATACCATCTTCTAAAGGGGCTTCTCTTTCGCCAACAGTGTATAAGGTTTCAAGTGGTGGAACAGAGCATGTTCCTGTATTGATAACAGAGAATCTGTCTCAGGTCCTTAATCATCTAAAAGAGTTGGGGTTTTGGGTTTATGGGATGGACCCCTCTGGATCTCTTTCTTTGTGGGATATGGATGTAGCAGAGTTATCCGTTTGGGTGCTGGGAGCTGAGGATAAGGGACTGAGGCCAGGTACAAAAAAGGCTTGTGATGAGCTTGTATTTATTCCTCAGACCCATAAAGATGCCAGCTTTAACGTTTCTATTGCGGCGGCTTTTTGTATGGAAAAAGCCGCAATGCGTAAGCTGTAAGATATTATATATTCTTTTAAAAAAGACTTTGACTCTCTTTACAGATATCAAGTAAACGTTTATTTTGCTGTTTTTGGATAATAGAAAATATTGGGGCTGGATTAGCTCAATTGGTAGAGCAGCTGATTTGTAATCAGCAGGTTGCGGGTTCGAGTCCCATATCCAGCTCCAGTTTTTTACTGGATTTGGGAGAGATGCCCGAGTGGCTAAAGGGGACGGGCTGTAAACCCGTTGGCTTCTGCCTACGTAGGTTCGAATCCTACTCTCTCCACCATTTTGAGGGTTCTATTGTGTAAAAATAGCATTTTGGTGTTGCGGGAGTAGCTCAATTGGTAGAGTATCAGCCTTCCAAGCTGAGGGTTGCGGGTTCGAGACCCGTCTCCCGCTCCAATCATGTTTTGGTTGGAGAGCCCTTTAGGCCCATATGGCTCAGGGGTAGAGCACACCCTTGGTAAGGGTGAGGTCGTGAGTTCGAGTCTCACTATGGGCTCCAGTTGATGAGACTCTTGGAATAGTGTAAAAGGGAGTCAAACAGGTTTTAGTTAGGTTTTAAAATATTAGTTTTAAGGAAATAAATTAAAAACTTTGAGGGCTTGTCTCTCACGAAAAAAGAGGAGAACATCAATGTCAAAAGAAAAGTTTGATCGTAGTAAGCCACATGTAAACATCGGAACTATAGGTCATGTGGATCATGGTAAAACCACATTAACAGCAGCTATTTCAAAGGTCCTTTCTGAGAAATATGGAAAAGAGGCCACTAAATTTGAAGATATTGACAAGGCTCCAGAGGAAAGAGAGCGAGGGATTACTATCTCTACAGCTCATATTGAGTATGAAACCGATAAGAGACACTATGCTCATGTGGACTGCCCAGGTCACGCAGACTATGTGAAAAATATGATTACAGGTGCAGCTCAAATGGATGGAGCTATTTTGGTTGTTTCTGCAGCTGATGGTCCTATGCCTCAAACACGAGAGCATATCCTGTTGGCTCGTCAGGTTGGAGTTCCTTCGATTGTTGTTTTTATGAATAAAGTGGATCAAGTGGATGACCCTGAGCTTTTAGAGCTTGTGGAAATTGAGATTAGAGAGCTTCTTTCTAAGTATGAGTTTCCTGGAGATGAAATCCCCATTATTAAGGGATCAGCTCTTAAGGCTCTAGAAGGAGATAAAGGAGAGCTTGGTGCTGAAGCTATTTTAAAGCTTATGCAAGCTTGTGATGAGTATATTCCTGAGCCGCAAAGGGTGACTGATAAGCCTTTCTTGATGCCTATCGAAGATGTGTTCTCTATTTCTGGTCGTGGAACTGTGGTTACAGGTCGTATTGAGCGTGGAGTTATTAAAGTGGGTGATGAAGTGGAAATTGTTGGACTTCGTGAAACTCAGAAAACCACTGTGACTGGAATTGAAATGTTTAGGAAGCTTCTTGATGAAGGAAGAGCTGGGGACAATGCTGGCTGCTTGTTACGGGGAATTAAGAAAGAAGAAGTTGAAAGAGGACAGGTATTAGCTGTTCCTGGCAGTATCACTCCTCACAAAAAGTTTAAGTGCGAGTGTTATATCCTTACTAAAGAAGAAGGTGGTCGACATACACCTTTCTTTAATGGGTATCGTCCGCAGTTTTATTTCAGAACAACAGATGTTACAGGAGTTACCACTCTTCCTAAGGGAACAGAGATGGTGATGCCTGGTGACCGTATTGAAATGGAAGTTGAGTTGATTGCACCGATTGCGATGGAAAAAGAGCTTCGTTTTGCGATTCGTGAAGGAGGTCGTACTGTTGGTGCAGGTGTTGTAACAGAAATTATTGAATAAATTATAATATCTGTTGCAAGAATTGGTAGAACATGGCATGGAGGGCAGTAGCTCTAATTGGTAGAGCATCGGACTCCAAATCCGAGTGTTGGGGGTTCGAATCCCTCCTGCCCTGCCAAATTAAGATGGGGTTAAAGAGAAACGGTGATGGGCTTTTAGATGGATAGGCAAACGAAAAAGAAAACACTCACTTTAAGTATTATAGCTACCAGTTTCATTGCGGCCCTTGTGGTAAGTATTATTCTGGAAAGTCTTGCTGCGGCTTTTGGCTGGGTGGCCAAGTATTATGTTTTGGATATTGTTAAGCATGGTGTGCCGGTTGGAGTGGGGTTTATTGTTTTTTTCATATTGCAATTTCATCCCAAGGTTCAGGCCTGGGGTGATGAAGTTATTACAGAGGTGAGCAAGGTTGTGTGGCCTTCGATGAAAGAGACTCGGATTATGACAATTACTTGTTGTGTGATGCTTTTGATTTCTGGTGCCATATTATTTTTCTTCGATAGTATTTCCACAGCACTTGTAAAGATGATTTTAACTTAAGAAATAGGGTGTGCGGTGTCTGAAAAAAAACTTAAATGGTATATTGTTCATACACAAACTGGGTGTGAGAAAATTGCAAAAGCCTCTTTAGAAGAACGTATCCGTAATAAGAAGATGGAAGATTATTTTGGAGAGATTTTAATTCCAGCTGAAAATGTTGTTGAACTTGTGAAAGGTAAAAAAGCCACGCGTTCTCGAAAGTTTTTCCCTGGCTATTTGTTTGTACAAATGGATTTAAATGATCAAACATGGCATTTGGTTCGAGGAACGAATAAAATTTCTGGATTTGTTGGAGGCAAGGGAAGACCTCCAGAAGTTCCAGAGGCTGAGGTGGCTCGTGTAACAAAACAAATGGAAACAGGGGCAGAAAAACCTAAGGCAAAGATTAATTTTAGTATTGGTGAAAGTGTTACTGTTATTGATGGACCTTTTAATAACTTTAATGGAACTGTAGAAGAAATTAATGAAGAAAAAGGTAAAGTTAAAGTTTTAGTAAGTATTTTTGGACGTCCAACTCCTGTAGAGTTGGATTTTGTTCAAGTGGAGAAGTCTTAAAAATCAATGCTGAGGAGAGTGGGCAATGGCTAAAAAAATTACAGGCCAAATTAAATTACAGATACCGGCAGGGAAGGCAAATCCTGCGCCTCCCGTTGGACCGGCACTTGGGCAGCATGGTGTAAATATTATGGACTTCTGTAAACAGTTTAATGCGAAGACACAGAAAATGGGTGATACCATTGTTCCTGTGATCATTACTGTTTATCAGGATCGGTCCTTTTCGTTTATCACTAAAACGCCGCCAACATCTGTGCTTTTAAAAAAGGCCTTAAACATAACTAGTGGTTCAAAAATGCCACAAAAAGATAAAGTGGGTGAGGTTACTGTTGAGCAGGTGACAGAAATTGCAAAAACAAAGCTTCCAGACTTGAATTGTTTGAGTCTGGATGCTGCGATTTCTCAGGTTGTAGGAACGGCTCGAAGTAT
>RFKI01000153.1 GCA_003694355.1 Bdellovibrio sp. | reverse complement strand
TGCTGGAAAATAAAAAAAAAATCCGTTCTCTGGGAGAAAGAATATTCTTTAAGTAGATAAGCCATAGAATGAGGGTGAGGTGTCCAAAAATGACAGCTGGCCATCTTACAGCTTGGAGAATATTTTCTAGAGGATGACCGAGCGTTAAGAGCCAGGCAATAAAGGGAGGGTGATCAAAATAACTTAATTGCAAATGATGACTCCACACCCAATAATAAGCTTCATCCGGAAATAGTGGTAAAAAAAGAGCCAAAACAAATTTGATGAGAAGAGAAAAAAGGAGAATTCTTTTTTCTAAGGGAGAAAGCATCACAACCCCTTACTGTTGGGGCGGAAATTTAAGCTTTAAGGGTTGCCCCAGGTCTCCAGGAACACCCTTATCTTTTCCATTATAGATAATATTAACAGCACCTCCATCACTAAGGTCTAAAGCAATTTGAGCATGCGCTTTAATGGTATGAACCTGTTCTGGGTTTAACTTAATGCGTTCCAGGCGCCCATTGTCTTTTCTATATCGGACAACCACTTTATCAAGGGCTTCAATGATCACTTCTTGAGGATGGTTAGAGGCTAAAGGTTTTGGGTGAGCTGGAGGACTTGCAGGCGGAGACGATGTTTTAGATGAGGAGGAAACAGAAACTGCTGGCAAAGTTTTAATGGTTTTGTCTAGGTTTGAAGATTGGGAGGACTCAGAAGGCGTAGAATCTGGTTTTGTTAAAGTCTTTTGAGGGCGTTTATTCTGTTCAGGTTGCTTTTGGGGGGCGTTCAAAGAGGAAGTGGATGGCATTGGGGTGAGAGGGGTGACAGCAATGTTTTTAGGAGGTGTTCGTTCGCGATCGTATTTCTCAATGACAGATTGAACGGCTACAATGAGAAGAATGAGTAAAATAACCCCTCCTGTGGTGAGTAAAATGGTCAAGGGGGAATGGTTTCTCAGAAAAGGAATTTTTTCGAACCATTGAGGAAGGGGTGGCTTGGCGTTTGAAGGGGGTTCTCCTGTTTTGGAGGTGGGAAGAGGAGAACTCAGACCCATCTCATCATTAAAAGAACTCATTACTAGGTGAATATCAAGATTTAAAAACTGAGCATAGGTTCTTACAAAGCCTTTTAGGTAACTGGTGGCTGGCAGTTGACTCATGTCGCCATTTTCCATGGCGATAAGGATTCGAACGCTGATTTTGGTGGTAGAAGAAACATCTTCTAAAGAAATCTTTTGTTTTTCTCGACTTTCTTTTAAAAGAGAGCCTGTTTTAATCATCAGAGAATCCTTTATTTAATAATCGCAATCATATCTTTGGCCCGTTTTGAGAAAAGTCCTTTAGGATATTTTGTTAAGAGCTCTTCTAAACGGGTTAGAGATTCTTCTCTTTGGCCTAGATGAAAATAACTAAGGGCTGCATAGTATGCTGCTTCCTCTCGTTCATTCTTTTGACAAAAGGACAAAGCTTGGTCTAAAGCCACGGAGGCTTTTTGATATTGCTTTAGTTCAAAGTAGCTGCGTCCCAGGTAAAGTTGTGGTCCACAATTTTGTGGCTTGTGTTCTAGAGCTTTCTCGAAAGCTTGAAGGGCCTTTTTGTATTTATTTTTCAGAAAATAAGCAAGTCCCAGGTCGAAATAAAGTCGTTCGGGAAAGGGGTAGGTTAAATCTTGAAGACCTATTTTAATTTGTTGAATGGCCTCATTGTAAGCTCCTTGCTCAATAAGAGTGCGTCCCAGATTGTTTCGGGCTTCTGTATATTTTGGTTTAATGGCAAGAGCCTTTCGAAAATGTTTCTCTGCAAGAAGCAATTTGCCTTTAAGGAGATAGGCCAGACCCAGGTTGTTTTGAATAAGGTGGTTTCTGGGGTCGAGACGTTCCGCATCAAGCAGGCTGGCAAGAGCGAGTTCTGGATGTCCCTTTTCCAAATGTCCCGTTCCAATCTTGAAATAAAGGAAGGCCCTGTCTTTTTTAGAGTAAATATGGTTGTGTGAGCAGCCAATAAGATAAACTGCATTGATAAGAAAAAAGCTTTGCCAAAAAAGTTTTAAAAAGGACATTATCTAAAAATTTATCAGAGGAAACTCTTTTCAGCAATGCTTTATAAGAAAGTGGGGGCTTAAAAACAAAAAAAGAAAAGCCCCCTTTATTCGCTTTTAAAAGCTTTTGGTTGCTCTTTTTTATGCGTTTACAAATTCATTGGGCTCAAAAAAGAGGGCAAGTTCTCTTTGGGCACTTTCTGGGCTGTCGCTTCCATGAACGGCATTTTCTCCCACGCTGTCACCAAATTCATTGCGAATGGTTCCAGGAGCGGCTTCTGCTGGGTTCGTGGCTCCCATGATCTCCCGGTTTTTGGCAATGGCATTTTCTCCTTTAAGAGCCATCACCAAAACAGGTCCAGAGGTCATAAATTCTACAAGCTCGTTAAAAAAGGGTCTTTCTTTGTGTTCAGCATAAAACTCTTCACATTTGTCTCGACTGATTTTTATCATCTTGGCAGCAGCTACTTTAAGGCCACCATCTTCCAGTTTCTTAATAATGGCTCCAATAGCTTGTTTTTTGACGGCATTGGGTTTGATAATACTAAATGTCATTTCTTCAGCCATAGTTTTCCTCCTCATTTGAGAAGCTTGTAACGAGATCCAACAGAAAGGTCAAATCTCTTTTGTTAATCTTTGAGGGCTTTATATAAAAAATCTATTTAAACAGTTGTGTTTTGAACTCAGAAGGACGGTTGGTGGGAAACTGGCAAGTTCCATCAAAACAGACATAAGCGGTGGGTTTATTTTGAAGAGAATGTTTTTCAGTGACTAAAGGCAGCCATGAAGATGTTTTGTCAACCTCATTGTCTTTGAGCTTTACGAAAATGCGATTAGGCAGGAAGTGCTGGCGAAGAACATTTAGGAATGCCGAAGGGCTTTCTTTGTCTGGGGAAACAAGGACGATTTGTGGCGGATGATCCAGGTAGAAATCCACACCAAGAAGCATATCAGACAGGGATGTTGGGTTTACTTGGAGGGGGTGAGAAAAAAGGGAGAGTAATTTTTTAGCGCGCTTTTGATATTTTTCATTGGATGTGAATTCATAGAGTCTAAGGAGGTTTAACAACATAACAGAATTCCCTGAGGGTAAGGCGCTGTCAAAAGAGGGTTTTTCCCTGGCTAAGAGCTTTTCATGCTGGGAGGGGGTGAGAAAAAAACCCCCAGACTCTTTATCTTCGAAATCTTTTTCCAAAGAAGAATCTAATTCTATGGCCCATTGAAACCATTCAAGTTGAGAGCTGGCCTCATAGA
>RFKI01000017.1 GCA_003694355.1 Bdellovibrio sp. | reverse complement strand
TCTCATCCCTTCTCTCCACTCACTACGTTCGTGGAGCCTTGCAAATAATAGCAAAAATATTGAGAGCAAGAAGTCGCCGGGGAAGGGATTCGAACCCCTGCGTCCTTGCGGACACTGGATCTCAAGTCCAGCGCGTTAACCACTCCGCCACCCCGGCACAACTCTCTTTTATGTTGGAAATGTTTTAAAGTGCTACCGAGCAACACACTGCTATGTCATTCATAATATGCGAGGGCATAGACGGTTCTGGTAAGACAACACAGGCACTTAACATAGCAAAGCAACTCAACATTCCTTACAAGAAATTTCCAGACTACAAGAACTTTCCAATGTTGGACGATTTCCTACACGGGAGGGTCCATCTCAACGACAAGTCTTCCTTCCTCCTCTTCCTTTCGGACATAGCCCAGAATTGCCCGGAAGGAGATGCTGTCCTAGACCGCTATGTTCTAAGCACAATAGCGTATGCAACAACAATAGATATGGGCAAGGCTATGGACATAGTCTCTGCTTTGGATTTCAGGGAGCCGAGCCTTATCCTTCTCTTTGATGCCAATCCAGAAGTTGCTCTTGAAAGGAAGAAAGACCAAAAAACGCCCGTCTCAGTGAGAGAGAAATTGGAGATTCAGGGAGTTGTAAGGGAGCGATTTTTAACTATGTATAAGAGGCAATTCCTTACAAAGAATTGGTATTTCATAGATGGCAATAAACCTCTTGAAGAGGTTTCCCAAGAAGTTTTGGAGGTCATAAGGAGTGTTTCCTGAGCCAAGGCCTTATCAAGCTGAGATTATAAGGGCCATAATGGCAAACGGCAACACAATGGTAGTGCTGCCAACAGGAACTGGGAAGACTCTCATAGCTTTCTACCTCATGAAAAAAGCTACTAAGAGCCTTATGATGGCCCCGACAAAACCTCTCGCAGAGCAGCATTACAAGAATTTCCAGCCCTACTCAAACTCTGCAGTCCTTATTACTGGGGAGGTTCCTCCAAAGAAGAGGGCAGAACTCTACAAACAGAGTTACATATTCGCAACTCCGCAGACAGTATGGAACGACATAACTAATGGGCGTATAGATTTGTCCTCCTTTGACCTCATAATTTTTGACGAGTGCCACAGGGCTGTCGGGGATTACGCATATGCCAAGATAGCAAGGGAAATACACAATGCCAAGATCGTAGGGTTGACTGCTTCTCCTGGAAGCAAGAAGGAGCGCATAATGGAGGTTGTTAACAACTTATCCATAAATAGTATAGAACTAAGGACAGAGGAGGACCTAAAAGATTATCTCGCTGCGAAGAGCTTCAAGAGAGTGTATGTCTCGCTTCCTCCTGAGATGTTGTTAATACGGAGCTTATTGAGGAATCTGTTCGATGAGTTCAAGGCAAGGATGAAGAAGTATGGCATTCCAGTGCCGATGAGGAAAGCAGACCTAATAAGGATGGGAAACCGCATAATGTCCCTCAAATCAGCTTCTAAGTTTACCCTCATCCCAATATATGTTTCTCTCCTTAACCTACAGCATTCGTTGGAGCTCCTGGAAACACAGGGCATAAATGCTTTTCTTAACTATGCCACTAACCTCGTCAAGGAAGGGAAGCCGAGCGTTCGCTCCCTCGTTACACATAGGGATTTCATACGGGCGATGAGGGAAGCCAGGAAGGCATTGGAAAAAGGCGTAATACATCCCAAGATGGCAAAGCTCCTTGACTTAATAAGGACATTCAAGGGAAAGCAGATAATTGTATTTGTCCAGTACACGGACCAGATA
>RFKI01000152.1 GCA_003694355.1 Bdellovibrio sp. | reverse complement strand
AAATACTCTGCTAAAAGAGGAATATCCTCTTTTCTCTCTCTTAAAGGGGGCACCTGAATATTAATCACATTAAGGCGGTAATATAAGTCTTCTCTAAACGTGCCCTGCTCAATCATTTCCTTTAAGTTTTTATTCGTGGCTGCAATAATTCGAACATCCACTTTTTTAGGTGTAACCGCTCCCACGGGCATAAAAATACCTTCTTGTAAAACACGCAAAAGCTTAACCTGCATTTGAGGAGAAGTGTCTCCAATTTCATCAAGAAAAAAAGTCCCTTTGTCTGCCACTTCAAAAAGCCCTTTTTTATCCCTGATAGCTCCAGTAAAAGCCCCTTTCACATGTCCAAAAAGTTCTGACTCCAGTAAGTTGTCATTAAAAGCTGAACAGTTTTGAACCACAAAAGGCTTATCCTTTCGATTGGAGTTGTAATGAATTGCCTTTGCAATAAGTTCCTTTCCTGTTCCGTTTTCTCCCTGAATTAGAACAGTGCTATCAGCTGTTTTAATTTTATCCAACAAAGCATAAAGATTTTGCATAGGCTTAGACTTCCCGATCATGTTATCATAGCGATAACGCCCCCCAAGCTCTTTATTTAATTCCTTAATCCGATCTTCACGTTTGGTAATTTCCAAGTGAAGGGTGACAATCTCTTGAGCCACAAGTTCGACCAAAGCAACGAAATGTTCTAAATCCCTATCTTGTAAAATTTTAACCTTTGAAACAGCCGCCTCAATCTCCTCAACAGAAGCTCCAAAAATAGCCAGCCGCTCCTTAATTTCCTGAAATCGACCTTCTTGTCCTTGACCATTCAAAAAGCCCAGTGCAACCACAGAGCCCATAAATTCGTTTTCTATTTCTATGGGAACAACAAGAACGTCAAACCCTACAGCTTCCCATTGACGAATGCCATAAGAGCGATCAGAAGAACGCAACTCTTCAATGGTATTTTTTGCAATTTCAGAAAGGCTTTCCCGAGCTGCTGTTTTACTTAAAAGAAGTTTTGTTGCTGGGTTTGCAAATTGCGTTTTATCCAGCTGAGGGCCTCTTAATTTGCCTTCTTCATCAGTAAAAACCACATCAATGTTCCACCATGATCTTAATATTTCTTTAAGTTTCTTAATAACATGAATATGTTCAAACTCGTCCCAATTAATCATGTGACCCTCTCCTTCCTGTTGTCTATTTTCTTATCGTCAATTTTTTAGTCACACTTAAATCCCTACAGGCCCTCCTAGACGATTCCGCAAGCCATTGATATTACTGCACTTTTAAGACTTGTCTCTTTAAAAACCGTTCCCGCCCTTTCCTCTCCTTTTCAAACCGGTTTTATTTTTGCTAGACCTATTCTCTAAGAAATGGAGATATCCCGTGGATAAACTCGAAAGGGTCCTTTTTTTTAGTTTTATCATGGCCTTATTGTTTCTAAGCGCTTCTCTTGCTTATATTATGGAGCCCAGAAGTTGTATAAATTCCACTTTTGTCAATCAATTATACATTGATGGACTGGAAAAAAAGATTGTTTCATCCTGTGAGTTATCAAAAAAGATTTATAATAACCCCAAAACCATCTCAAAAGTTCGGTCTCTTCAAAGACGCATTGAAAAACTGGATGAGTTATTTCAATCTCTTTTCTTTGAAGGGCTTAAACCCATTGCAGTTATCATCTCTTTTGAAAATCCTCTTTTAGCTAAACAAAATGGTCATTTTCTTTTGTTGGGATCAAAAGTGGCTGAAAAACAAATAGAAGAAGGAGTTTTATCCACTCTTTTAAAACAAATACCCTCTTTAAAAAAGAAAAATTTCTCTCGATGGGTTCTTTTGGACTTCTTAAGGTCTTTATCTGCTCCTCAACCCCCGTCTATTACATATCCAGAGTTTTACATAAGAACATTAAAAGACTATTGCACAAACTCGTCTATCCCCTATGAACATATTTCTTTTTGCTCTAACATCCAGACTCTTCCCTCAAAAACTCGTATTCTAAATCTTTATACTTTTTGGAGCCTTAGACCTTTCATCCAAGCTTTTTTAAGAAAATATTATGACTCCCTTTCTCTTAAAGAAAAAAATATCTTTTTT
>RFKI01000151.1 GCA_003694355.1 Bdellovibrio sp. | reverse complement strand
GTTCTGTCCAAATAGTATTTGTAGAATTGTGGTATAAAGGGAAAATAGCATTCGGCTGTGTTGTTTGCTTCGTCCCTTGCCTGCAATGTCAGGTTAACGCGATGATCAGCGCTTATTCCGCCGTAATCTGTTAAGTTCCAGTTAATGAAATGGCAGTTCTTGCAGTTGTTGTTTTCACAAAGGGAGCAGTTAACATCATACCATGGCGAAAAAGTGTTGTTGTCATTGCTTATACGGTACTGTGATGCACCCCACGGCTCTGAGTTACCCATAACACCAAAAGTTAAGTTTACCATCACACTTCTCGTGTAATTAGGCCATAAGAAGGATGAGCCGTCAACTATTATTTCGCATTCTTCAGGAGGCTTTATGTCAATTGTTATGTTTATCGGCTCTGGAGGGTCGCTCCACCAGTGCGCGTTGTCCATGGCTATGACTGAAAAGAAAACTGTCAATTCTCCGTTTGTTATGTAATCTGAGAAGTTTATTTCCACCCAGTTGTTAGCAGTTTCTTCTGTTGGGTTAACTGGTGGGGAAGCGCTCCAGCCGTACTTGTAAGAGGCGATTCCTGAATCAGGGGATCCGCCGCTTGTGTTATCTTCTGCCAACCACGAAAAGTTTATGACAACATTATTTGTTATGTCACCAGGGTTAATGCTTGGCGTTGAGATGTTGATTAAAGTGATGTAAGGCTTCTTTGTGTCGCAGCGCTGGTTCCACACATGAGGAGAATCAGCTTCGCAGCATATGGAAGTAGTTATTGATTCGTTCCAGTCAAACCAGCAGTAGCCGTCCCTCCACCCTGGTGATGGCGCGAATGGAGGGGCGCGGTCATTGCATTGCGCATCATCAGTGCAGGGCATTTCATCAGCCAAGTCTGCGCTGCAAAAGTCAGGGTCAGTAGAATTGCAAAACCCGCTTTTTCCGTTCAAGTCATTGATGTTTAATTCGTTGCAGTCAGTCGAATTTTCCCCTTGTATTTCGCAAGTGTCGTTGTAAGTTCCGCCGCCAAAAGGATCGTTTGGGTCATAGCCGCAGACTCTTTTGCTGCACGGCTTTGCCTTATCCTCGCAAGGGTCAAAGCAGTTCAGGAAAGAAGTTGCGTCCCTGTTGCAGCACTCTCCTGGGCCGCACTGCGAAAGAGCTGGCGCTGTCCCGTTGCAGAAGTCTGAGCCTGCCGCCCATGGGTTTCTGCAGCCAATAAACTCAGGATTTATGTCAGGAGCGCCGTTACGATCGCATTTGTTATGACCTGTTGCTGTAACATTGCACCCCCAAACAATCATTGTCGCGTTGTACTCAACGCATTCGTGCTCGTTGTGCGTTGAGCAAATATCGCAGTTTATTGGCTTCGTGCAAGTTCCGAAGCCGTCGCAAGTTCCCTGGCAGCTGCCCCAAATCCCTTCTGGCACGTCATAAAGAGTTGGGGTCGAGCATTTAAACGTGTCCTGGCATGCGCCGTTAGAGCCTGTTATTCCTGCCTCGAACTCGAATGTTGTGCCGTCAAACAAAGTGCAGCTCGTCTCATTAGTTGTTCTGTTGTAATTAACGCAGCCTGAGCACTGCTCGTCATAGCTGCTGTTGTAAGTGCAGTTTCCTGCAGGAGTCAAGTTCCAAACGTCTGTTATTGTGCCGTTGCAAATATTGCCTCTTGTGCCGTCGCATTTTTGCGTGTAGGCGCGCTCAAAAATCTTGTTCCTGCATTTTAGGGGGTCATTGCAGTTCAGGACACTTGGTGTGGGAGCGTCATTTCTTAATGCTAAAGTTCCTGGAGGGTAAACTGAAGAAGTGTCGGGATAGCCGCACCAGTTCTGCTCTATCTCATAACAAGTTGTTGATGTTCCGTAAAGCCTTCCGTAAGTCGTGTTGTCTCCTGCCTGGCAGCAGGTGTGGTTTGCCTGGAAAGGGTCAGAAACAGTCATGTTGTACTCATCAATGAAGTCATCCCCTTCATAATTTGTGTATGGCCACGGCGCTGACTCGAGCCTGTGCGGCAGGCACTGCGCCACTTTCACGTCCCAGTAATCAGTGTCTCTCGTTCCTGTGAACACTTCCAAGGATATCCTGTGCTTTAAGTAAGGCAAAGACCCTGTTGAGGTGTTGGTGAAAGGTCCTTTAATGTTTGTTATGTTAAAGTCAGAGAAGTTGTCATCAACATCTATGGGAAGCCAAATTGTGGGGTCAAAGCCGTAGTACAATGTGCCGTTGCTGAAGTTCGGCTCGAACTGGTCAACCCATTTGTAAGTCCAGTCCTCCAGTATGAATTCGTCCCTGGAAAGGGAGGCGTCCAGCATGTAAGGGTCCTCAACAGAAGCGTAGTCGTTTTGCACGTCAGAATAAGGGTTCTGGCCTACCGCAACTGCCTTGACCATGTCATCAACAAGGATTCGCAGCAATTGAAAGTCTCTCAGTCCTGAATCGTCGAAAACCGCGACTGTCAGGTTGTGAGGCCCAAAATCAACTTCCTGCACCTTGTAAGAGGCGCACCTGTTCGGCTGGGGGCTGCCTGTTTCAGGATTAACGCAGCCAGTCCCATTAATGTAAGAATCAGATGTTTCCCAATGGTTGAAGTCATCTATCTGCGTGCCAAGAGGTACTGTCATGTTATTGCTGTAATCCTCGTAATAGCGGGCTCGCCACGCGGCTGTCCTGTCATAATCATTAATAGAAACAGCGCCGTACTTGTAAGTAAGCAAGTCCTCATCAGCGTCATGGCCGAGAGGCGTTATGTTTATAGTGTCATTTTCCTGAACTATGATGTCATAAAAATTTGAGTAAGTTAAGTTTGGCTTGGGAAAACTAATGTAGTCAAGAACTGGAACGTGGTTTTCCCTTGCGAACTGCATGGTCAAAGGCTTGTTATCAATCAATGAATCCTCGTCTTTTATGATTATTATGTCTTCTGTGATGCGCGGAACAACGTCAACGCTGAAATAAGGTTTGTAATAAGCCAGGTGCGTGAAGTTTTTCAAGAGGTTGAAGCTCAATCCCTCAAAGCCCATTCCTTCCGCAGGCAAATATTCCTTGTTGTCATATCGTATGATTTCTCTAATGAACCTGTAAAGGTCTGTTATCCTTGCGTGCTGTGAAGCGTAAAAATTCAGAATCCTAGTTACGGGCGGCTTATTCCCAACAGTTATCAGTATTGGGAAATCAAGGGTTACTTCAACAGTGCTTTCAGAAAATGAGACAAAGGCAGTCACGTTGCCTTCCTCGATGCTGTAAGTCTCGTTAAAACCAGTTATTTTCTCGAATTCAACGCACTGCTTGGTGTGGTTTGCGATGTACACCTCAAGCTGCTTTTGGATTGATGGCTGAAACCCAAGAGTGTCTTCAAACAAGCATTTCGTCGCACCACCGTAGCAAAGCGCTGGAAGAATATCTGACCCGTAGCTGTAGCTCTTGTTCTTGTTCAAATCATATATGAACTGGCACCAACCTGGAGAAACACCTATTCCATAAAAGTCGTTGCATGGGTATATTGGCGGAGCGTAGTTCAAGCCATTTACTTCAACATCATTAAAGGAAAGCATTGCTACCTTATAAGTTTCAGAGCCATCATAATAATCAACAGCGCCAACATTATAAGGAAGTCCGAAAGGATCGGGCGCTGATTCAGGCAGTGCAGTGCCGTTCTGATACTTGAAAATGTAACCTCCCTGCTTGAGCAAAGTGTTAATCCCTTTCTTCAGAGAATTTTCGAGGCAGAGCGTAACATAATATTCTATTGCAGAAGTGTGAATCACGTCAGACATTATCTTGTCAACCTTCTTTTGCAGCCTTATCTCCTGAACTTTTCCTTTAGCATAAAGTGAGAAAGCAAAAGTTGCAATCAAAACCAATCCAAGTATCATAAAAATAGTGAGCTGCGACTTCTTCATCAAGCCACCCCTTTTTTGCTTTTATTAAAGTAAGACGTGCTGTATATATATTTTTCTACAAGAAAGCGATTGAAGCATAGCCTACTGCGCTTGAGTAATTATGCATTACGTCACCTGAAGTGTAATACGTTAAAAGCTTTATATTCTCTGACTTAATTGCGCGCATTGCAGTTTCGATAGGGACTCTGCCGCAAATAGTAGCGCCAGTCTTTTCAACGTAATCAGAAAAATTAGAGGGGTTTCCTGTCTGTATTGCTTTTATTGCGTTGCCGTCCAGGTTGTAAAGGTTTTCCTTTATGTTGTCCGAAAACGGAAAATAACCATAATTAAGGCCGAAGTGCGTGAAGTCAGAGCTCACAATAATAACCGCTTTTTTCTTGGTTTCGCTTAATGCCCTGTTCAATGACTCTGCCATGCGCCCTGTTTCTGAGCTAACGATTATCGGCACTATTTTAGGCGGCTTCTCGTAAATGAACTGCAGGAAAGGAAGCTGGACTTCAATAGAATGCTCATTAGCGTGAGCTTCCTCATTAATCGGAATTCTTGAGATTTTTGAGAATTGCTTTGTGAAAGCCTTGTAATTCTGCATTACGCCAAGAGGCGTCTCCCAGTCTTCTAATGAAACGCAGTTGTCAAAGCCAGCATGGCTTAAGCCCAGCAGGATTATAAAGTCGGGCTTTTCCGACTCTGCGAGCAGCTTAAACCCGTGGGCAGCGCAGCCTCCTGAGAAAACGTAACCAGCGTGAGGTGATATTAATGCCTTCAACCCTGTTTTTGATGGCTCTTCCGGCAGGCTTCCAGGGCCGAAAGGAGACAAGAAGCACCTCCTAAGCTGCGCTCTCAGTTTTTCCTCGTCTTCTTCGTAGAACTGGCCTGCGACTATAGGCTTCCTCATAAAGGCTTAGAATGATTTTCAGGTATAAAACTGTTATGGTTCAAGGTTTGCTGTTAGGTCAATCCAAACCTCATCACTTACATTCTTTCCATAGACTAAAGTGCTTGAACCAACATTTGTAACATTAAAGGCGTTTTGAGAATACTGGTTTCTAAACAAATATGAAGAAACTATCAAAGTGTCTCTTATGTTTGGTATTCCTGTATAATTAATCAAAGTAAATTTTTGAGGAAGGCCTGTTAGATTGTCATACTTTGTTTCTGTAACTCCGAGAATCATTTTTGACAAGTCAGCCTTTTTGTAAATGAAAAGCTTGTTGAAATCGGTTTTTTCCTTCACGAAGCTGAATTCAGGGCCTGTTTGCGTTTCAACATAGCCGAAAATGCTCTTGAAAAAATTAATTATTGATTGGAGTATGTTTTGGAAAGAAGTGCTTTCTAAACTGTTAATGTTTTGATTGCTGAACACAACCATTTTCAATGATGGATTGTAGTAAAGCTTCATGCTTCCAGAATTTGAGCACTTGTGGAATTCGAAGTCAAAATATGTAGGGTTAGAAATAACATTGTCGCAGTAATTCTGCGCGCCGCTCACCAGCTCGGCAAATGACATTGCAGCTTCGTCAGGGTAACCCTGCTTCTGGATAAGACTCATGCTCTGGTTGATTTCAAGGTTAAGCGATGTTCCGGCAATTGTTTGGTCATTTAACCTTATAACGCAGAAGCCGTTGGTTGCCAAAGAATCAACAGGCAGATAACCAATTCCTGCAGCAAACTTTGAAAGGTTAATGCCTGGGAACTTCTCAACAGGCAGCTTTCCAGACAATACTTTAGGAGAGTCCTCGCAAAACAAAGTGTAATCATCTGTTGGAATTGTCATATTAACAAAGAAAGATGCCAAAAGCTTAGTTCTCGAAGACCAGTTTCCTTCCTCGCAGTAATGGTCTGCTATGAAAGTCCCGTTGTTTATGCATTGAATCTTCGTGGCAGAGTAATCATTCTTCCAATCACTCTTTCCTTGGTAATCAAACCCGGCAAACCAGTAATTGTTAGGGTCAGCAGAATAATTCAATTCTGGCTTTGAAGAATCAGCTGGGAAAGAATGATGAGGATCAGGAGGATCAATGGGATTCACTAGGCATTGCGTGTCATAATGGCAGAAGCCGGTGTAACGAGCGTCCCAAGTCTTCTTAATGTTTGATTCCTCCCAAGAGCCGTTTATGCATCTTTCACCCCAAGTCTCATTCGGAACAGGATTATGATCAGTGCTGCCGTTGAATACTGGCACTCTTTGAGTGTAATTCTCCCAGTACCAAGATTCCATGCATTCAGTGCCGTTCCAGCACGCGTCTGCAGGGCAGCATCCCAAAACAGGGTCTTGCGGCCTCGGATTGTAACCTGACTTAATGTACGGCTTTGCCTTCACAGTGTTTCTTTCATTAGGCTGTATTGTGTTGCTTAATCCAGTCCTGTCGCCGCTCCAATAAAAATCATCCTGAACAGCGTTATTAGTAAAATTGTTGCAGAAGAAATCACCTACGACGCTGCAAAAACTTAGGTTGCCAGCGACGAGGTTGTAAGACTCATCTGTTGAGCCGTCGTAAGAAACTTTTTTGTTCTTCCATTCAGCGCTTATCGGCCCACACGCAAAGAAAGACGTGTTCGGAACGCCCACGTACAAGAAGTTGTTGAAGCTTCTGTTCCCAATCATTTTGCCGACGAGGTGGTTCTTAGGCACAGTAATGCCTCCCCAGCAGCCCGCTTCTGTGTCATTAAAGTATTCTGCCTGTGATGGGCTTTTCGTGTCGTCCCCGCAGCAATGGCCTTCTGTGAAGCCGCCAGTCCAGCCGAAAGCCAGCCTCGCATCGCATGCGCCCCTCTTAGCAGCAACAACCATGTCAGTGTCGCCAGAAGCAGGGTCAAAGTCCTTAACCCAAATACCATAATCACCGCAGTACCAGTTGTCAGAATTGTCAGGATTGGAGTCAGTGGTTAAGTAAATGTTGTCAAGGATGATTTTACCAGAATCACTACCAACTGCTTCCACAGAAAACTTAGCGACAACCTGGTTGATTGGATTAGCTGTTAAATCATAAGAAACATGATGGAAAACACCTGTTGAGCCCCCTGAAACAGAATTGTTCCAAAACTTCACATCCCTTATTGGGTTCTCGTCAGAATCATACAGCCTCATTTTTATGTTTTCTTGGTTAGAGCCGTAATCAAGCTCTAAAGTATTAAAACCAGACCAATTCACCCAGTTACTAAAAGACCATTTTATAGGACTTGGAACTAAGTTAATGATAAACACGTTATCGATAACCCTAACATTATTTGGCGTAGTATCAAAGCTTTCCAAAACATGAATGTTATCCCCAATCCCAAAAAAATTATAGTTTTCTATGGTGTTAATGTTTTTGCAGTCGTTGTAAGAGCAGCACTCAGCAAAATAATTCGTGCTGTTCGCCTTATAGCACAAGAAAGATCTGTTCTTATAAGTGGTATCATACTGATTTGAATCAAGACCACCCACATAATTGCATTTATAACCATCACCATCATAGCCGTTTTGCGTGCAGTTAGTGTCTTCACAGTCTGTCGAGCCATCACCATCATTATCATTGTTATCACCACAATCTCTTTCAGTGCCGCCCCAGTCAGCGTAATCATCACAAACAGGGAAAGCCCAGCAGTCAGCATCCTCGCAATTAGCAAAGCCGTCATAATCATCGTCGATAGGCTCAAGGGTGTCAGGGTCAATATTTGTGCAAGCTTCAGAAGTGTTTTCAGGCTCGCATGGATGCTCTTGAATAATGCTCGTGTCCAAATCATCCTTTGGCCGCTCTCCGATGCCACCGCTAGAGCCGCCGCAATATGATGATCTTTCACCGTTGTCTTCTAAATTAGGGCAGTTCCCAGGCCCAGGATAATGAGGATTATCAGTGCCATCACAACCAAATTGCAGGGCACGCGTCCCATCATTCACAGCATCGAAAGGATCATCAATAGAATCGCCATCAGTATCAATGCCAGGAGTACACGCATATCGACAGGTTAAAGTGCATTTAGAAAAAATTGGGTTTGGATTAAAACAATCAGGATCAATCTCGCCATCAACCATAGGGTAATCCTGTATATCACAAGGATCAGTACCTTTATTATCCTCAAATTCATCACAGCATCCATCTCCGTCGAGGTCAGGATAATTATAACAATAAAGAGGATCATGAGTTGATATTGTTGCACCTTGAAAAGATTCCTCATCACCAACAGCAATAGCGCCTTCGCTGCCGGAAGTTAAAACGCTGTCTCCTGTGGCGTCGCAGTAATACCACTGCTGGCCGTTGGAAACAGTATCACTGACTTTTTTAGTATTATTTTCAACATTGTACAAGTGGAAAGGAACTGTCGGCTCTTTAGCCCAAACCCATTGGCCTTTGCCAGAGGTTTCGTTAAACCAGCATAAATAATCCTTGTCAGGATCCGGGCCAGCCCAGCCGTAATCACCAGTCCCGTCAGGCGAAAAAGTGTAATTGTCATCGCCGCAGCAGCCGTCAAGGCCGTTTTTTGACGAAGGAACAACCCAAGATTTGTTGAGGAGTGAGCAGTCTGCGTTTGGTGGTCTGCAGTCAGGATCAAAGCTATCGGTTAAGCCGTCAAAATCATTGTCATAGTCATCATTACAGTCATGTTCGTTCTGATAATTGCAGTTACCTAAATTGCCATTAAAATCGTATGGTCCTGGCTTTCCATCACATCCCTCATCAAAGCAGTCCACGTTCAGCTCTCCAAACTGAGGATAATTATCATTTAACACTTCATAGCCGTTAGTTGAGTTGTATAATGTGTGATTAAACCACGGAGCAGGAATTCCATCGTTTTCGTAAGCGCCGGCGTTTAAGTTCCAGTCACCATCATTGTCTATAAAATCTTTACAATCAAACAAGTAAAGACCTTCATTAAGGTGAATCTTAGATAGATATCTGTAATGATTCACAGCTGTAAAATAATAATAATAAGGAACAAAATTATTTCCAGATTCGTCTACAACACGAAAGTCAAACCAATCATTACCACCCCTCTCACAGAATGAAAGATGCCAATAATGCCATCCGGCATCGACATTAATTGTTGCTAATTTGTAATTAGGTACACAACCACCACCAAGATGACAACCATCTTTTAGAAGCCAATTCCCACTATTAATAATTAGCCCGTTATCATCAGTACAAGTTACACTATAAGCTCCATCAAATAAAACAAAATCATCATCAACTTTATATTTGACTTTTATAGTGGTATTTTCTGGGACAAAAACAGCCATCTCCTCAGCGCTAGAAATATATTGATTATCAGAACAAGCACTAGTTAAACAATCACCATAAATTCTGTTTATAGAC
>RFKI01000150.1 GCA_003694355.1 Bdellovibrio sp. | reverse complement strand
GAATACTTGTGTTAATCTTAGCCTCATTAATCGTTCTTGGCATAATAATATTCACTAACATTTTATCATTTGCGAATATAGAAAATGTTATCATAAATCAGTTGATGGAAAACCAGCGGCTCGAGACAGAGTTTGCCGCAAACAGCATAGAAAACCACATAAAGCAGGTAAAAGATGAGCTCGTGACTCTTAGCAAGTTTCCATTAATGGAAAGCCTTGACTTAAACAACTGCACTGGAGACATGAGAATCATACATGAGAACATTGAAAGCAAAATAGATTCTCTTTTGAGGGTTGACAAGTACGGCAACGTTGTTGAATGCTCCTCACCCAGGTTCTCAAACTTTTTGGGTTTAAACATAAAGAATAAGGATTATTTCAAGACGCCTAAAGAAACCAATGAGCCGTTCATAGCAGGCCTTGTCAGGCAGGGCGCAAGCCATCAAATAATAATCTCAACTCCTCTGTTTGAGACAACAAGGTACACTCCATACCCTAATTTCATAGGCGATTTTAACGGCGTATTAATGACTATTATTGAATTGGATCATTTATACAACCTGTACCTTCATCCTTTCTTGGGCTCAGAAAGGAGCTTCTTTTTCCTTATCAATGCTGACACTGAGGAAACGCTTCTCAAAAGCGAAGGCGTTAGCGATTACCATGATATAAAATCAGGCATTCCAGAAACAAAAAATGGTTTGAGCACAATATTTGACTTTGACGGTTTTGGTGACACAATAATTACTTCTTCAGACCTTATCTTAGGCCCAGAAACATGGAGGCTTATTGTTTTGACGCCTCTGAAGAACATTGGCTCAGAAATATCGGCTGTGCAAAAAAGGCATTTTTTCAGCTTAGCATTCATTATAATTGTTGTTTTTTCCGGCTTCCTTTTGCTAATTTCATTATACAAATCAAGGGAGGAGGTTCAGGCTAAGCTTGACAGGACAAACGTGACTCTTGAGAAGCTCGGCATAAAGATAGAGTTTGAGAAGGACAAGTTCACGCGGGCAGACGTGAGCTTAGACCCAGGGAAAGTTTATCTTGTGAAAGAGGATGATGAGAATCACGCCCACGAGTTGTTCATAAGCTCCTTAAACAAAGGGTATGCTGGGTTGGGCATTGTTAGGGAGGACCCTAGGAAAATAAGGAAAAAGTACAATCTGCAGAAAACATCTTTCATCTGGCTCACAAACATCAAAGTGGATAAAATCCCATGCGAGACAAACATTGACAACATATTCAACCTTGTTTCAGAGTTCGTTAAGAAAAGCAAAAAAAGCGTTATCCTAATTGACAGGCTTGATTACATACTTACAGAGAACACTTTTGATAATGTTATAAAGAAGATTCACGCATTAAAGGACTTGTCATTATCATACGAGACTATTATAATACTTTCAGTGAAGGCTGAGCTGTTTGATGAAAAGCAGCTTAAGGCTATCGAAGCAGAGACAGTTGACTTGTATGGAAAACACTTTAGAAAAAATGTGGAATTATCTGATTTGGAACTCGGCATTCTAAAGTACGTGAATGAGAATAACGCCTCAAACAAGCTCGTCTCATACAAGGACATAACTAGCAAATTTGGCATTACAAAGCCCACAACAAGGTCTAAGATAAGAAAGCTTCAAAGGCTTCAGCTGTTGGATGTTGAGCAGAAAGGAAGGTTCAAGTCAATAAAAATCACTTCTGCAGGAAGAAGAATCATCTGATTGTTGGATTAACAGGCTAATCACAAATAGTACTTTGATTTGTACTCATTGTCTGTCATCAATGAGCTATGAGACATTATTGACTCGCCGAACATGTCCTCCAGCTCTTCAACAATTCTGTAAAACTGTTC
>RFKI01000149.1 GCA_003694355.1 Bdellovibrio sp. | reverse complement strand
TCCTCGTTTCTTTCAAAAATGAAATATGTTGCTTCCATTACTTACGACCACCTCTATGCACTATTTTTATCTCCTTTTCAGATGATGAGGGACTGGTTCAAGAACCTTGTCAATTCTGCTAAGAATGTTGGAGAGCTATATGAGGCGCTGAGCAATCCTTCAGAAGAGGAAATAAACAGGAGGTGGACCATAGAGGAATCCCAGAAACTTCTCCATACAATTGAGAAGACCATACAAAGAGGAAACTTCTTAATAGCCAAAGGCCTTGTATCCAGGTTCCTAAAATATAAGAATTTAAGTCCTCTAATTATGGCAAGACTCCTTAATTATAGAGATGAGCTCGACATACTCCTAACTGAAAGAAGGGCTTCTTTAAGGATGGGACTTGGCGATGTTGCTGCCTTGAGGCATAAAACTGCCGAAATAATAGCAAAGAGGCTCGCATACGCACAGAATAGACTTAAGGAACTGGTTGACTTATACAAGAAAAATGGCAGGTTCGTAAATTACCAACATAGAAAAGTTTTTCTTATGTTGGTGGCGTATCTGCAGTCTAAATTGACGATAGTTTCTTCGCTAAGTAGGACGATGTCCCCAGCATATTTTGGCAAGGTCAAAAATATGATAAAGGGCACATTGGAAGTCTATGAGGCTTCTTTAGAAATTCTTGATAAGGATATCCGAAAGCCTTTGTTCAGGAAGCATCTGAGCAGAGCTTTAAGGGGACATTACAATTTGTTGACAGATACATTGTTTGTATTGGGTTTGGCTTCTAGAGTGGCCAATGGAGATTCCCTACTCGCATCAGTACTCCCTTTAAAAGACACTACAAAGAATATGCTAGTACAATATGGTGGAATTGACGAGTACATTTCTAACACGTACTTCCTTGACACATATAACGGCACTATTGGTGCAACTGATTATCTGGTTGGTGGTGGCATAGCGAACAAGCCTTTTTCTACTCAGTTCCTCCCCTCTGTATTCGGAGAAGGTTCTAATCAGATACTCAAGGATATGAGGAATTACCTCAAGTCCTCATTAGAATCTCTAATTTCTAAAGGCTGGAGTAATCAACAGAGATACTTGAGGGTCCCAATACTAGGCCCTCTTCTTGTTGATATGCTTGCTGACGACAACTACTCATATATTGTCGGGAACTCTTCTCTTGAAATGCCACAATTGATTAGGGAAGCTTCCAATGGCATGGAAGAGGGAGTATCTAACCTTAAGCAACTTAGAAGCGACGAAGAGGAGCATGTGAGAAACAATAGGACAATGGTTGACAATCTTAAAATAATTAATGAGGAGATTGCTTCATTATCCAAGAAGCGGCGAAAAACAAAAGAAGAGAGGCAAAAACTTTTGGTATTGCTTCTTGAAGCGTTGGCACTGAAAGTAAGATTAAGAAAAGAGTACACTTCTGAGGTTTATGATTACCTTACCGTCATTAATAGGCTTTCAAAGGATGTTCATTCTATTGCACCATTAATATTGACTGGAAAGGCCAAGATTATGACTTATGAACAGTATCTGAAATACCATAAAGCAGGTTTGCGACCAGCATCTTTTCCATCTCCAGATACATTGCCCGCAAATGACATAACTCCTTCTATTGTGGCATTGGCAAGAGAGCTAGCAAAACATAACGGCCTTAACAATGAACAAGAGGAGGAATTTCTAAAGAAGTTGTTATCCAAGCTTTCTTCTAACAACTTTGACGACCGCCTTGAAGGACTTGCTATGCTTAATCGTGCCATTTCAGCTATTTCCAGCCATTTTGGTGAATTAATGTCTATTTATTCCTTGGATAATCGAATTGCCGAAAAGACACTCAGTAGAGACTACAACGATAGAGACTTAGAGGAGCTAATGCGTAATAATGATACTGCTAAGCAATTTATGCTATCTCTATTATATAGTGATGATAAACTCCTTAAGAAAGCTGAAAAGCCAGCAGGTAATGAAGAAGCAATTGCACTCTCTCTGTTTGCAGAAGAGCCAGCAGTGAGGGGTAGATTAGAAAAAGTCAGAAAGGCATTAGGTCTAACAAAAAAAGACCTTAATCAATAAGTTCCCACTTCACTGGCTGCATCATAAGGATCTGGACTTATCTCTTTCTTTGTTGTATCCTGCTGCGTAGGCTGCGCAGATGTTTCTTCCCCTCCCTCCATCTCAGGGGGCACTCCGCTATCATCAACATCCTCGTCGCTATCCTCTTCTTGTTTTTCTTCCTCTCCTTCACTAGTTGTTTTTTTAGTGGCCGTCTCTGACTTCTCCTCTTCTGTTTTAGTTGCTTTTTCCTCCTCCTCAGCTGTTGTTGTTTCTTCCGTTTCTTCTGATTGTTCCACAGTTTTCGTTTCTTCTTCTCTTGTTGCTGGCACCTCAGCTGGCACTTCTTCCGTAGCTGCTTCCTCCTCCCTTCTTTCTACTTTATCATTTGTACCATACACCCTTAGGTGGGCAACATCTCTTGAGAAGGGGTCCATTTCTCTAATATCCACCTTGACAACTTTGTTCCACTCAACTTGCACTGCGATGAAGCTCCCATTATCTATGATGTTGTTGATTAGGGCCCCTATGCCATTAGCCACATTAATTGAGGATTCCCTTCCTTCACTGCTTGCTTTCTCTACGATAGCAACTATGTCCTCTATAATTTCCTTTCTCTGTTCTTTGCTCATCCCAACAGCTTTGAATAGCCCATATAATGCGGTTATGACTAGCTTCCTTTTTTTCTCATCCTTTGCTTTAGCAATAAGGCTGCCTAATTTATTCAAGTCAAACACATAATACTTGTTGTTTCTGCTTTTCTTGATAATGCCAATCTTAACTAATGGGCTTAAAGCCTTTTCATTAACTGTACTTGCAACTATGAACAAGGAGTTTGCCTTACTTCCATATCTCATTGACTCAAGAGTTGCCCCAATATTGTTGTATGCTTCGTAAAGCATGTCTGGTATTGCAAAGCTAAGAAGATTTTTGACAGCATCCCTGTTAACGACTATCTCTCCATTGTCATATTCAATTGATACACTCCCTCCTGTCCTTTTATTTACTTTGGATGATATACTCTCCCGCAATTCCTTACTCAATACTTTTTTCTTTTCTTCTCTTTTTGTTGGTTTTT
>RFKI01000148.1 GCA_003694355.1 Bdellovibrio sp. | reverse complement strand
GAAGAAAGGATTTCAGAAAAGCTCATGGGAGAACCTTCAAAATAGGCATATTGAGTATCACAGTAATGGCATCTTAAAGGGCACCCAGACGTTCGTATAAAAATGGTGGGATAACCAGTTAGGCTGGATTCCCCCTGAATGCTAAAGAAGATTTCATTTATTTTTATTTTATTCATAAAAACCAGACTTTTAAAAGCTCTTTGATTTAAGATAAACTATTGTAATGAAACATTTATTTCAGCGTTTTCATAGGGATATCATTGGTATTATATGGATGGCAATTGGAATTTTTTTAGCTCTATCCCTTTGGAGCTTTTCTCCTGCAGACCCCTCCTTTAATTCCATTGGTGATGGCTTAACAGTTCAAAATTATTGTGGGTATTTTGGTTCATTTTTGGCAGATTTGCTCTACCAGACATTGGGAATAGCAGCATGGGTGTTTGTTGTAGCTGCTTTTAGAATGTCCTACTTGGCCTTTCGAGGGTTTTCTCTAGAAAGGAAAGGAGGCCGACTTTTGTGGGCGTCTTTGCTTATTGTTGTATTAGCTAGTCAGGCCTCTTTATTGTGGCCTCAAAAAACATTCTTTGATGGTCAGGTGATGGTAGGGGGTGTGCTAGGATTTTATGTTTCAAAGAGTCTAATTTCGGTTTTTAATTACGTAGGAGTTTCTATTATTTTATGGACTCTTATTCTTGTTTTTTTTGTGTTTTATACAGAAAAGTCTTTGAAGGAATGGTTTCTTGTCCCTAAAGCTCTGTGGACATATTTGTGGGGTGTTGGAGATAGAAAGTTTTTTCTTTTTGGAGATTTTTTTAGAAAAAAAGCAGAAGGTCTTGGTCGAGGTATTTTTTTCTTTAAAAAAGCCTTTTTTAAGGAGCACAAAAAACACAAAGAGCAATTACATAATCAGATAAAGAGTCTAGAAAATAAGGAAGTGCACCGGCGGTTTCTTCTTATTGATGAGAAAAGAGATAGCATTGCACCTCAAAAATATCTAAAAAATAGATTAAAGGAAAATGAAAGAAAAAATTTACCAAAACTGAGTTTTAAGAAGAAAAAAAAGATTTCTTTAAAAAAGAAAGTCCAAAGAAAGATAGAAAATTGGGAATTACCCAAACTGGATTTGTTAGAAGATCCACCAGCAGCAGGGAGAGGTATTAACGAAAAAGAGGTGAGAGAAAAAGGAGCTCTTCTTATTAACAAGCTAGAGCAATTTTCTGTGAGGGGAAAAATTTTAGGTGTTAAGCCAGGTCCTGCAGTTACTATGTTTGAGTTCAAACCAAATGCCGATGTAAAAATTAGTAAAATTACAGACCTTGCTGACGATCTTTCGTTAGCTTTAAGCAGTGAGTCTGTTCGAATCATTGCTCCCATTCCAGGGAGAAATGTTGTTGGTATAGAAACATCTAACTCAGAAAGAAAAGTGGTTTATTTGAAAGAGATTTTGGCTACAGAATCTTTTTGGGATGAAAGTATTCAACTTCCCTTGGCTTTAGGATGTAAAGCGGATGGTTCTTATAGGGTTGTGGACCTAAGGAAGATGCCTCATTTGATGGTGGCAGGCTCTACAGGTTCGGGGAAATCTGTGTTTGTTGTTTCTCTTCTTACGGGCTTGCTCTTCCGGCATTCCCCTAAAACCTTAAAACTTATTTTAATAGATCCTAAACAAGTTGACTTGGCAGCTTTTTCAAAGATTCCCCATTTGTGTATGCCACCCATCAGATCTCCTAAGAAAGCTTTGGGTGCTCTTAAATGGGCTATTCGTGAAATGGAAAAAAGATATCGTTCAATGGCTAAATTTGGGGCTAGAGGAATAGAGTCTTTTAATGAAAAAGTCTCAAACCTTTCTAAACAAGAGTTTCAAAAGCATGAAGAGTTTAATGAACAATTAGAAGGGAGAGCCATTGCAGAGTCCTATTATTACACGCCACAACCCTATATGGTTATTGTGATAGAGGAATTTGGGGATCTTATGGCTGTTGATAAGAATAATGTGGAGCAGTCTGTTGTCAGATTGGCTCAGATGGCAAGAGCCTGCGGTATTCACTTGATACTTGCCCTTCAAAGCCCCAGGAAAGACGTTGTCACAGGGCTTATAAAGACCAATATTCCAGGCAGAGTGAGTTTTAAAGTAGCTAGTAAGTTAGACTCCCGAGTTATTCTTGATGAAAGTGGAGCCGAACGTCTTTTATCTCGAGGAGATATGCTTTTTCTGGCTCCAGGGGTTTCTAAACCAGAGCGACATCATGGGCCTTGGCTTACAGATGAGGAAATTCAGGCAGTTACAACTTTTTGTATTCAACAAGCAGAACCTGATTTTGACCCCTTAGCCTTAAAAGCCATTGAAGGAACTGGGGGGGGGTTTGATCTTTCAGGAGAAGAGGAAGTTCTTGAAACAGAGGAGATGGATGAAAAATATGATGAAATTCTGGCTTTTGTGGCTTCTCAAAGAGAAGTGAGTGCTTCACTGTTACAAAGGCGCTTTCGGTTAGGCTATCCTCGTGCCGCTCGTTTAATAGAAGTTTTAGAGTCTGAAGGTGTTATTGGTCCTCCTAATGGCAGTAAGCCGCGTCAAGTTCTTATTAATGAGATGAAGTAAAGACTGGACTTTCATTTGTTCTCGTGCTCTCATCAGTAAATAAGATAAAACCAATTTAAAGAGGGGGATCGTATGAAACTTATGTTTATTCTTTTTGCAATGTTAATGGGAGCTTCTTCATGGGCTTTTGAACGACCTTTATTGCCTGTTTCTCAGATGGTAGCTCCCAAAGGTCTAGACTGGAAGGTGGGAGATAACGCCGATTATCAAATAGATATTGGCTTTCTTAAGGGCACTATGCATTCAACAGTTCGAAATGAAGACGCTAGAGGTTTCTGGGTGGTTCAGGATATTGATTTAAAAATACAAAAACAAAAAGTAGAAATTTTATATGATAAAAATACAGGAGCTGTTTTAGAAATTATTGTGAATGGGCAGAAACAAACTCCTCCTGACCCTTCAGACATGGAGCTTGTTGATATGAAAGAAAGTCATGTTGAAGTTCCAGCTGGAAGCTTTGATTGCATTTATGTAAAAGTTCGTAATAAAAAAGAAAATAAAATTTCTGAAGCTTGGTTAAACCCAGAAGAGGTGCCTATTGGTGGTCTTCTTAAAACCATTGCTCAAAGTCCTATTGGACCTGTTAATGTGCAACTGACAGCTTTTAAAAAGCAATAATTTGAGTTTTTTGAAAAACTATCATAAAAAAGCACCTGTAAAAGGTGCTTTTTTATTATGTGGCAATATCTCTGTGCTATTATTTTATTATATGTATTGGGTTGCGGTATAAAAGGAGACCCTCTGCCACCAGAGGCTCCACCTGAAATAGGGCAAGGTTATCCCACTTTTGATTCTTCTCAAGACCGTTTCAAAGATTCAGATATTCCTCCTGTGGAAGAATATCAAAATAGGAAAAAAAATAAGGACAAAGAAAATGAATAAGTTTAAAGGAGTTTTTACGGCAACTATTACGCCATTTAAAAGTCAAAAGATAGATGATGAGTCCTTTCTTCGTCTATTGAAGTCTCAAATGGATCAAGGAGTGGATGGATTTGTTATTAATGGAACCACGGGGGAAAGCCCTTGTCTTTCTGAAGAAGAGGTTAAAAAGCTTTTTTCGATGACTAGAAAGGAAGTTGGCTCTCATTTCCCTTTGCTGCTTGGGACAGGATCTAATTGCACTACAAAAGCCGTGGAGATGACAAAGAAAGCAGAAGAATGGGGAGCTGATGGAGCACTCGTTGTGGTTCCTTATTACAATAAACCACCTCAAGAAGGGCTTTATGAACATTTTAAAACGGTTGCGAGCTCTGTTTCCATTCCTATATTCCTTTACAATGTGCCTTCTCGCACAGTGGTTTCTTTAGATGAAGATACCATTGCTCAACTGAGTGAAGAAAAAAACATTGTTGGTATTAAGGAAGCAACAGGAAATATCAGCTTTTTTCAAAGAATAAAAGAAAAGGTGAAGAGAGATTTCATTTATTTAAGTGGTGATGACAACTCTCTTTATGAATTTTCTTCTCATGGGGGACATGGGGTGATTTCTGTTATTTCTCATATCCTTCCAAAAGAAACTAAGGAAGTTATTCTGCATGGACAGAAAAAAGAAAACTTACCAAAAGGTCTAGAAGAGAGGTTTTCTTTTTATAATGATCTTTTAGGTCGATATACAAACCCTATAGCCATTAAAATTTTACTTTTCTTAAAAGGACTTATTGACTCTCCAGAAGTTCGACTCCCTTTAACAGTCAAGACCTCTTTTGTAGAAACTTTAAAAGCTCATCTTAAAAAAAGGGGAGAAATATGAGTGTATTAAGATTAGGACTTTCTGGAAGTTCTGGGCGAATGGGAAAAGAGTTAAAAGAATTGATAGATGCTGCAGAAAAATTGACTTTGACTGGTGAGTGGAGTGCTTCCTCAGGGCCTATAGAAAATTTAAATTCTGCTCAAGTGATTATTGACTTTAGTGCGCCTGAAGCTTTTAAGAAAGTGTTATCTTTTTGTAAGGATCAAAAAATTCCTTTGGTGAGCGGAACAACGGGACTAACAGAAAAAGAAATTTTGTCCTTAAAAGACATTAATGAAATACCCCTTTTATGGTCGCCGAATATGAGTTTGGGAATTGCCTATTTAAAGCGAATTATTAAGGAAGTGCTCCCTCTAAAAGAAGAGGGGTTTGATTTTCAAATTTTAGAAGTTCATCATCGTTTTAAAAAAGATAAACCAAGCGGAACGGCAAAAGACCTCCAAAATGTATTACAAAGTCAGCAAGAACCTTTGTCCATACGAGGTGGTGGTGTTTTTGGTGAACATACGATTTTGGCAATGGGTCCGGAAGAGGTGTTAAGGCTTGAACACCAAGCTCTTAATCGTCGAGTTTTTGCGCGGGGAGCTTTGAAGGCTGCACAATGGATTGTGAAGCAACCCCCTGGTTATTATACAATGGAACATGTTTTGGGGTTATGAATACAGCTTTATTTTCTTTGAAAGTTTATTCCAGTGAGGAAGAGGGCCTTTTAAAAAAGGCCTTATTTAAAATCAAAGACTTTGTTCAGATTCAAAAAGTTTCTTCTATTTATCTGATTGAAGGAAAAAAAGACGATAAGCGTCATATTCATAGCTTAAGAACAGAGGCTTTTTTTAAAGGGCTTTGTTTAGTGGTTCAAGGTCAAACTTCTTTGGATCCAGAAGATCTTCTTAGAAAATTTGTAGAAGTGGAGAAAGAGCTAAGGGGGGAGGTTCTATACCGGAATTTGAGTATTAACCTCTTGCTTTTCAATGATGTTATAAGAATGGACCCTGTTTTAACCCTCCCTTATCCTGAGCTGCACTTAAGGCCAGAAGAGCTGGTTCCTGCTTCTGAAATTAGTCCCTCATATTTCCATCCTCTTTTAAAGAAAAGTTTAAAGGAGCTTTCTGAAAAGTACTTGTCTTCCGTTTGGGGTAGTTTTTATGGTCAAGGCCGACGCCTTCTTGATTTTTAACGGATTCGGCCCTATCAAGAAAGAAAGACGAAAGGGAACCTTATGAAGTTTTTTATTGATACAGCCAATATTGAAGAAATTAAGCAAGCTCATCTTCGGGGATGGGTTGATGGCGTAACAACAAACCCCTCTCTCATTGCTAAAACAGGGAAGAGTCGAGAAGAGGTGATTGCGGAAATTTGCCAAATAGTCAAAGGCCCTGTTTCTGCAGAAGTTTTAGCAACCCAGTCAGAGGAGATGATTTTAGAAGGAGAGCGTCTGTCACAGATTGCTGAAAATGTTGTTGTCAAAATCCCTATGACAGAAGATGGTCTGATTGCTGTGCGACAGCTTAGTGAAAAAGGAATTAAAACAAATGTCACCCTTATATTTAATGCCGTTCAAGCCCTTATGGCTGCTAAGGCTGGAGCTTACCTTGTTTCTCCATTTGTAGGTAGGCTAGATGATGTGGGTACTCAAGGGATGGAATTGATTAGTCAGATTGTTCAAATTTTTTCCAATTACTCATTGACTACTCAAGTGCTAGTAGCAAGTATTCGCCACCCTCTCCATGTGTTGGAGTCAGCTCTTATCGGAGCAGATGTTGTCACTGTGCCTTTTGCTGTTTTGAAAAAACTCACTTCTCATCCTCTCACAGATAAAGGTCTTGATCAGTTTCTAAAGGATGCAGGTTTAAGATAATGAAAAGACATCTGGTTTTATTTCTGTTTTTTCTTGGTTTGAGTGCCTGCTCTTCCTTTGGGTCTTTGGTTTTAAAGGATCAGGACCGCTCTTTGAGGGTGCTTCGGAAGGTGATTGTTACAACAATCCCTAAAGGTGTTAGAAAAGTGAGTCGAAATGGGCGCACTTTTTTCTCCCATTATTTTCTTCCTACAGATCCTCGTTTTCGTCATCTGAAAAGGAAAAAAATTCGATTTATGACAAGAATTACAATCTTAGGAGATATGCGTCCTTATGATATTGAGGTTTTAACCAGGAGATATAAAGTGCAGACGGATAAATATGGATCTGTTATTGAAGCCCAGGACTTGGGGTTAGCTCCTCAGGTGAATAAGAAAATATTTAAGTCCCTCAAAAAGCGCCTAATTTATGGTCGAGATACTATGAATATTATTGACGATTTTAAGGTCTTTTAAAT
>RFKI01000147.1 GCA_003694355.1 Bdellovibrio sp. | reverse complement strand
ACGGCATTCAAATGAAAAAAAATTTCTTGTCTCAAAAAATTTGTAAAATAAGATAAGTCTTTAAAAAACAAGGTTGCAAACAAAAAGGACAATCCATGAACAAATACAAAAAAACAAGCGCCCCTTTTCACAACAGTCAATGAACGCCTGCAACTGGAAATAAAAGGAAGGGCAGTTCCTAAATTGATACCCAAAATCATCGTCATAGCTACAGAAGAATCAATCACTCCAGTTAATAAAGCTGAAATGAGAACGACTAAAAGAGCAACACTGGACCGAAAAAGAAAACCCAAACCCATTGACACCAAAGAAACAATCCAAAAATCAAAGGCTTCTAAACTCACTTTAACGTCCTGAAACTGAAAGCTAAAATGACTGAAGCTATCCATCAAGACGGTCTGTCCCAGCAGTAACAACCCCAATGCAAAAATTCCTTTGCCCCAATGAGAAAACTCTTCATCTTTAATAAAAAACATAGGGAAAAAGCCTAAAAACAACAAAAAATAAGTTATTGTTTGATGAGGGCTTAAAAATAGAAAAATAGTTGGAACTGTTCCCAGCTGGCTTCCCAAGAGAAAAAGCATGAGTTGAGACAAGGTCATCTGCCCAGCCCCTATATAACTCATGGACATCAAAGATGCAGATGAACGTGACTGCACTAAAAATGAAGTTCCAAACCCTGCAAAAAAGGATGAAAGAGGACTTTTTGAAATGGAGTCCAAAACCTTTTTCAAAAGGGGAGCAAAAACAACCTGAAAACTTTCGGAAAGAAAGCGAAGACCTAAAAAAATAAGCCCAATCCCTGCAAAAAAACTAATCACAAAGAAAACAAAAGAACTTAAAAACAAACCTCCGCCCCTTTCTTCAAAAGACTACTATAAAAAATAAAATCATGGCAAATACATATCATATCGTATTGATTTACCTCTAAACTGATGATGGGGTCTTTCTATTAAAGGTGGAATTCCCAAAGGACGCTTAACAACAACTCGAAGAGCCTTTTGAATAGCCATGGCAAAAAGCTCTCTGGCTTCTTCTTCATCTCCATCTAAATGGGCTTGCAAAAACTGAGCTGATTTCGGCGGAAGGCTTCTTTTTTTCTTTGGCGGGAACATGGGATCCAAATAAATCACATCAAAAGAAGGGCCTTGAAAGTTTCTGAGAAATAATCGACTATCTTTATGAAAAAGACGAATGTTTTTAACAAAAGATGAAATTTTAGGATTTTGAAGCCCTCTTTCTAAAGCATCTTGACCCAATAGATAAAGAACTTTCTCTCTTTCCAAAGCTATGACTTGAGCCCCCCAACAGCTCATTAAAAAACTGTCTCCCAAAAGACCTGCTGTGGCATCTAAAATCCGTAAATCAGATTTCTTGGAAAGCCCTAAGGCTTTTGAAAACAACTGCTTCTTACCCAAAGCTGACTGGTTTACAGCAAAATCTCTGTGAAAATCAATAGAGATATCCCACTCTTGCCCCTCCTTAACAAAGCGATAGGTAAGGCGCCCATCCACATTGATAAGATTTCGAAGATCTAATCTCAACACTTAGTCCTTATTCAAAACAAAAAATAACCACTTAACATCCCTGCCAATAAGTAATGAAATATTAAAAGAAATTTTCGAAAAATTAATAACGCAGAAGAGGCTGGAGAACGCACTTTTGATAAAATTTTTAAAAGTCCACCAAGCCCAGACAAAAATAAAATAGATAAAAAGACAAAAGATAGAAAGGGGAAAAGTAAAAAACCAAGACTCCAAATGAAAAAACTTCCAACTAATATAACCTTTAAACGCCATAACAACTGATCAAAATGAGTTTTGCCCTGAAAATGTTGACGCATATAGAACAAAGAACGCAAACGACGACTATGTAAAATACTTAAGGAAAAAAAGCCCCAAAAAAAACCTAGCCAGAGAGGTACTTTTAAATCCTCAACGCTCCATAGGCTGGCAACCCCCACAGAAATCAGGGGCCCCAAACAACAAAAGATCAAAAGGTCTCCCCACCAATAAGACCTTATATCTTGACGTAAAAACATATAAACACCAAGAGCCAGAAGAGCCAGCGCAGGAGCACTCCATAACCACAAAGGACTTTTTTGAAAAACAGGGATGGCAAGCACAATGGCCAATGCCGTAAAAGCAACTCCCAAACGAAAAACTCCCCGTCCTGTCATCCACCCTTTTTGCAAAACACCACTCCCAAGAGCTGGATAAAGCCAATCATACCCTTTGACATAGTCCAGATAGTCATTAAACAAAAATATGGCCCCATGAAGAAAAAACACGGAGCCCAATAAAAAGGCAGAAACCTTTTCAAAAGCAGGAATGCCCTGAGCATATAACCAAAACAAAGTGGTTAAAAGAGGAGCCAAAGTTAAAGTTAATAAACGCAAACGCAATAAATGAGAAAAAACCCTCCACCACGAAGGCCTGATAATTTCTTTTGCCGGAATAACCTGAAAGGTCGTGCAACGACGTTGAAAATCATCCAAAAAGAAAGTTTTTAGAGGAATAGCCCGAGTTCCTTCTATTTGTCCCTTTAAGTACTTTATGAATTTTGGATCCCTATGCGGAAGAGTGATAAATTCACTCACACCTTTCTCCAATACAAAATCTGTGGCAAATCTTTTAAAACAGAAGAAACTCCTTTATATTTTAAAGGAAGCAACCCGTCTAAGAGCTTCAAATAATGGTTGTAAAGAGCAATGCAGTCTTCATTTTTTTGGTCAAACTCCTTTAACTTTTGATCAAAGTATTCTCGACCAACAACCTGATACAGCTTTTCCATTGTTTGACACTTTTTAAGCTTTTCTTTTTGTTCAGCAGAAAGATCCGCACAAAGAAAAACTCCAAAAGAATTTAAATACCCTGATTTCAAATCGCCCAAAACCGCTTTTCCTTCATAATTCCTCACATTAAAGTCCAGCAAATCATCTCCTCGTTGAAATAACAAACCCAATAAAGCCCCAAGCTCCTCCAGAACCTCATGCAAATCCTTTCGATAATCTTCCTTACAAATAAAAGGAGCCCGAATACACCATTTAAAAAGAGAAGCTGTTTTCAACTTGTGAACTTCATCTAATTGTTGCAAATGAATGTCCCAATCCTGCACGAGAGAATCTTGAATCCATTCCCCCTCCAGTAAATCAGAAATAATATGAGCCGTATATTGTATCAGTTGCAAATTACCATACTGGGAAAGGTTAACCATCACCCGAGCCAGTAAATAGTCTCCCGCCAAAACAGCATATTCAGGAGTGTACTTAACCCAAGCTGCGGGCTTACTTCGCCTTAGAACACTTCGATCAATTAAATCATCATGCAATAAGGAGGCGTTATGAATGAATTCTATGGTCTGACAGAGCAGGTGCACTTGCTTGTCCTCAAGACTTAGAGGACCTGCCAGCTTTTGAATCAATTGAGCTCGAAACCCTTTTCCCCGTGAAAATAAATCATCATAAAGCTGATTGAGCTTGGGCAAATGGGGCGGGAAGTCTCGTTCATGGAAAATTTTAAGCTTTTGCATGGTCCATTTTTGCATGAGATGGTTCTAACAAAATGGCCCGACATGTCAACTTTCAAATGGCGACCCCTTTCAAAATCCACCCATTTTCAAAAATATTTGCACTTCTTCTTTATTTCATGCACTTCTAGAAGACATGAAAAGCTTTACCCATTTTTTTAAAGTGCATTTTGACAACTGTGACTCTGCAGGGGTTTCTTTTTATGGCCGCCTCTTTTTCTACATTCATCGATGTCTTGAAGATTTTTGGGAACAAAGCCCCCTGGGTTGGCACATCTGGTTTGATCATAAGGATTGGGTGGTGCCCATTGTAGAAACCAAGGCCCAGTACAAACACTTTATGAAACCACCACTTTTATATAAAATAGTGCTCCATGTAAAACAGTTCACCCGCTCCACTGTGACGTTCTCTTACCAGATCTATCAGGAAGATACTCTCTGTGCCACAGCATCCACCACACATGTTTTCGTTTCCACAAAAACACAGAAAGCAACTCGAGTTCCCAAACAAATTTTTGATTACCTAACCTTATTTAAAGAGACTGATGTAGCAGAATGATTGCAGAAAGAGCCCATAAATAGTAACTGAAATATTGCAAACGCCCTCTTTTGACCACATAGACAATACCCCAAAGCCCTATTAAGCCAAAAATATAAGACACAATAAACCCTGTTAAAAGACTTTGCCAAACATTGGGCTGGGAAAATTCCACATGCCTTAACTGTAAAACTGCTGCCCCTAAAATAGCTGGTATGGATAACAAAAAACTAAAAAGAACAGCTGCATCTCTTGAAACTTTTAAAAATAAAGCAGCCGCAATAGTACTTCCTGAACGACTAATCCCTGGAGCAATGGCTGCTCCTTGAGCCACGCCAATCCAAAATGCTTTCCAGAAAGAAACGCCTGAGGCCACGTCCAAAGAGGGAAGCCCTCCTGGTTTT
>RFKI01000146.1 GCA_003694355.1 Bdellovibrio sp. | reverse complement strand
GGCATCTTCCATTAGTTTCTTAAGGTCTGCCCTGCTTTTTTGCTGGTCTGAGCGGAGCATACAAACTCCGACATTAGCTTTCTTTCCTTCCAAGGGGAATATCCAGAAATAGCCCGGGAGGACCTCATCTATGAAGTGCAACTCTATCTTATCACTCATTCCTTCTACACCATCATAATAAGCTCTAACGCCAAGATACATATGTTCTGGTGGGAGCTGCCCTTGTCCTGTCTTCATAGCAACGATGCTCCCAGCACCATCAGCGCCTATTACTATTTTGCCTCTTACCTCTACGATCCCTTTTGGGCCTTTTGCTCTCACGCCCACAATTTTTTCTCCCTCCTTTACCACATCAATAACGCTATGTTCTTCTAAGAATGTGCAGGATTCCTTTGCCTTGCTTGCCAGCAGGTTATCAAAATCAACTCTTCTTATGACATGGCCGTGGATTTCTTTTTGTTTTTCCTTAGGAATCTCAACCTCAAGCATTGTTCCATCAGGAGAAGAGAATAGCACTCCATCACTATACCTGTTGGGAACTTCCTCAAACTCATCTTCTATACCAAGTTCCCTCAGTATGCCAACACTCTTCCCACTGAGGCCGTCTCCACAAACCTTGTCCCTTGGAAACTTTGCCTTATCTACTACTGCTACATTATAACCCATCTTTGATAGTAGTATTGCAGAGGCAGAGCCAGATGGCCCCCCACCTACTACGACAACATCATAATCCATGGCACATTTTATCTAAGTATATCTTTTTAATTCCTTGCTACACATAAAATGGAAGGAGGGCCCGTAGCTCAGCCTGGTAGAGCATCCGGCTTTTAACCGGGTGGTCAGGGGTTCGAATCCCCTCGGGCCCGCTCATTGTTGTGGTGTTCTATGGCTTCAATACAAGACAAGATCAGAGAGATAGAGGAAGAGATAGCTAGGACGCAATACAACAAGGCTACGGAGCACCACATAGGTGTCCTCACAGCTAAGCTTGCCCGATTAAGGAAGGAGTTGGAAGCAAGGTCTGCGAAGAAAGGAGGTGGCAAGGGTTTTGCAATAAAAAAAGAAGGAGATGCAACAGTTATTTTATTGGGATTTCCTTCTGTTGGGAAGAGCACCCTTCTCAGCAAGCTGACATCAAAACAAAGCAGAGTAGGTTCTTATGAATTTACTACATTGGACACAATACCAGGTATGCTCCACTATGAGGGGTTTGATATACAGATACTGGATATTCCTGGAATAATTGAAGGTGCGAGCAAGGGAAAGGGAAGAGGAAAGGAAGTCCTATCTGCGGCGAGGTCTGCTGATTTATTCCTTATTTTGTTGGATGCCAAGAACGCAATCAAGCAGTTCAACGCCATAAAAAAAGAATTGCATAGGGCTGGTTTCAGGGTTAATCAACAACCCGCAGATGTCCACATAGAGAAGACTAGTCAAGGAGGAATAGCGGTTATGGGTAGGGGTTCTACGGGGATAACTAAGAAGACCATAGCAACGATACTCAATGAGTTCTCTATACATAATGCACGTGTTGTCGTTAATGAGGAGATAACTCCAGAGCAGTTGGTAGATGTGCTAGCGGGCAATAGGAAATATCTGAAAGCTCTCTATGTAATCAATAAAGCAGACTTATTAACTACCGGAGAGAAAGAGGAACTCTCTGATTTTTTTGGAGGCGATGTCTTGTTCATTTCTGCAGAGAACGGCGAGGGCTTAGAAGAGCTGAAAAGCAAGATACTGGAAAACTTGTCATTGATAAGGGTTTTCACAATGGATGATTTTGGCCATGTTGATAGGGAGAGGCCCTTAATACTGAAAAAAGGACAGACAATAGCAGAGGTGGCAAAGAAAATACACAGGGATTTATTGAAGAATTTCCGCTACGCTCAAGTGTGGGGCCCATCTGCCAAGTTTCCAGGCCAGAAAGTAGGACTGGACCACAAAGTAGCTGATGGGGACGTTGTTTTTGTTAGGGGGAAGTAGGTAAGTTTTTATTAACTTCTTATTATTGGGAAGGAAAATGGCAGCTAAAGTCATATGGTTAACTGGTTTATCTGGTTCTGGTAAGAGCACTATTGCTAAAGCACTTAAAGCTAAGTTGGAAGAGCAAGGAAATGAAGTTAAAATATTAGATGGCGACGAACTAAGAAGGACTATAAGTGCTGACTTAGGGTTCTCTCCAGAAGATAGGGAGAAACACAACATGAGAGTTATAGAATTAGCAAACCAACTAAAAAACGAAGGAATCTATGTACTAG
>RFKI01000145.1 GCA_003694355.1 Bdellovibrio sp. | reverse complement strand
CCCGTGATTAAAATATGATTTTTTAAGATCATAGGGGTTAATGAGGAACCCTTAAGAGCTTTTTTAAGTTTCATAAACTGGAAGTACAGATTTTTGGAAATCACATGAACATGAATTTTTTGAGTGCCCATGGATAGTTGGGCATAACCTTCATTGAGGGCCATGAGCGTGCCTTGCGATCCATTATCTATAAACTGAATGATATGCTGGGGTTGTATAAGAATTTCTTTTGTGGCTGGTGGAATAGAGATGACCTTTTGTTGTTGGGGGTAAAGGTAATAGGTCTTCCCAAGTGCTTTTAAAGAAAAAATGGAAAAAAGAAGGAGGAAAATAACTCGAGTCATAGCTTATCAAGCTTGTGCAAAAAGGGGACTTGCTCTAAGGCCAGGTTTTCGTTGTTCAGGAGTCTTATTTTCCGGGTTTTGGATTATTTTTCGGGAAGCAAAAAAGAAGCGGTGATGGTGTTTTTCTCAGAAGACAGGTGAAGTTGGCTATTTTGCGCTTTAAGAAGAGCCTGACAAAGGCTGAGACCCAGCCCCAACCCTTTGGAGTGATGCAAAATATTTTCATCAAGAGAAAAGGGCTTGAGCACCTTTTGTATCACATCTTTAGAAAGTCCCTTTCCTTGATTTTTAATGGAAATCTGAACTTGAGGACCTTGTTTTTGAACAAGAAAAGAGACTTTGGTTTTTGGTGTTTTGAACTTAAAGGCATTATCCAGAAGACGGTTTAAAATAGATTGTAAGTGTTGAGGGTCGGCCACCACTGTTGTGTTATCCATGGTGATTTCAAGCTCATCTTCATGTCCTGAGGGAAGGGCTTCTAAGACCATTTTTTTGAGGTGTTCAGGTTTTATTTTCTTTAACTTCACTTTAAGAACACCTGTTTCAGCCGAAACGAGTTCCAATACATTATCGATAATGGTTTTTAGCTGAAGTGCACTTTTTTCTATGCGGTTGAGAAATTTTTGTTGTTCTTCAGTTAATGGGCTTTCTGTAAGGAGCTCCAGAAAGCTTAAAAGGGAGGTCAGGGGGGTTTTGAGTTCATGGTTGATTAACACCATAAAGTGGTTTTTAGCTTCATCGAGATTTTTTAGTTCTTTTAAGGCTGCTTGGAGTTCTTTGTTTTTCTTTTCTAGTTCCATTCGAAGCTCAAAGCGTTCAATGGCTTTATCTACTGTATTGACAAGGTCCACAGGGTCCCATGGCTTATTGATATAACGATAAACTTCACCAGTGTTAATGGCTCCGATAATGGACTCCACATCGGTATACCCTGTGAGTAAAATACGAATAGCTTCAGGATGGGTTTCGATGGAGCGTCTTAAAAACTCAACCCCTTGCATCTGAGGCATACGTTGGTCACTGATGATTAGAGAAACATCCTGATTTTTGAGAATTTCTAGACCCTTTTCTCCAGAAATGGCTTTAAAAACTTGATACTTTTTTCTAAAGAGTCGCTCCAGAGCGTCCAGGTTATCTTGTTCATCGTCAACAATGAGGATGTTGTGTTTCATGGCGTTCTCATTTGTTTTTTAATCACCTTAATCACCTCTGTGTCTTTAGTAAAGAAGTCTAGTCTCTTTCTGGTAAAATGTCCAAATAGCCATCACATAAAAAGTTTGCTTTAATATAGATAGGTATGAAAACAAATCCAAAGCTCATAACGAGGTCAAGATGTTAAAAAGTTTTATTTTGTTTGTCAGTGTTTTAGGTTGGGGTTTTGGCCTTGAAGCCAAAACAGGAACGCCGTTAAAGAAAAAGGCGCAAAAATCTTTGGTCTTGAAAAAGGTGTCCCAAAAACAAAAATTATTCTTGCCACTCAAATGGTCAGCCAGAATGGAATATCGCATGTTGGTGAAATACATTAAGCTTTTACGGCGTCAAGTGAGAGAGCTTTCCCAGTTTCAGGAAATTTTCTATTATGCAGATCCACAGTATTTGAAAAATCTTAAGAAAAAAAATGCAGCCTTTTCTTTGTTTTTGCCTGGGCGCCTCTGGGCCGCAGGAGAAAACCCCTTTGTTAGGGGGAAAAGGGGGCAGCTTTGTGTAGTGGCTGGAGGACTTTCTTATTACACGGGAGGGGTGGGCACCTGCAAGGCCAAACGTTGTCAAACAACGAGTGGATCAAGGGGCTATCAGTGTGATTTTTGGGGCACGGGCTTAAGCGGAGCTGATTCCTGTGTTTCCTATAGGAACTTTGAGAATGCCACACAAGTGTGTATGGATCGGGCAAGAGCTTTAAAAAAACGCCATCAAAGGGAAATAAAGCAGGCGCTTGAGAAATATAGAAGTTTTATAGAGTCTAAAAAAGATGCCCAAAATCGAGTCAGGCTGAAAGCTGTTTTTAAGGAACCCTTAGAAGAGAGGAAACGTTGTCCAAATGCTTCTCCCGCTCAGGCGGGTCAATTTTGTGGTGTCAAAGACATGACGGCTCTGTTATTAAAGTATGCCTATGATGATGAAGTTTATGCTCATTTGGTACAACTGACAGATATGTATCGAATTGCTAAGAAAAACTTTCCAAAAGATTTGGCTAGAAAGATACAGGTTTCTTTGGAGGAAGATTTAGGTCCCATAGAGGGCACCTATAATGCTGCTGTTGAGGGCATTAAGGGGTTGTGGGATAAATTTGAAGAGCTGTGTGAAAAGCCTTTGAATAATCAAGAACTTCAAAAAATTCGAAATGGATATTATCAAATCCCTTCGGTGCACTTTCAAAGGCTTGAGCAATTTAGAAAAAAAGTTTTACAGTGTTTGGATCAGGGACAGTATCCCCAAGCAGTTTTTCAAAATGAAAGCTCAAGCCAACCTGTTTCAGATCCCTGGAGTGACATTTATCGAAGAGATGTGCAATGCACTTCTCATCCTGAAGAAGGAGAAAACTTTTTTCGAGATCCTCGGGTCGAGACGATTTTAAGCTATCCAGAATGTAAAGTACTTAGGGAACGAAAGGAAAGAGTTAAACAAAAACTATCCTCACTGACTTACAGTGTGCCTGATGGGGATCGCGATGAGCCGCCTCCTCCAGAGATCGAAGAGGGAGAGATTCTTTTGGAGTCAAAGTCTTTAGGCTGTCCTGGTTTTACAATAGATAATTCGGGCATTTATAATCATTTTACGTCTTGTGTGGCTTGTGCCGCTGAGAGGCGGAAGATCAATTATGACCAAAATCATGGCCCAGCATCGTCATCTGGTAGTTATGTTGCTAATCCCAATTATATGATTTCCCCGAGGTGGTTGTCTTTTCTGGACGCGGTGGCCATGAGTTGTAAGCCCCAAGGGGGAAATAACTTTGTGACTCCAGAAGAAATGCAAAAGTTTGTTGAAACTTATGGGCATTGCTCTGTTGAGACCTATGACTGGGGCGGGATAGATTTTTCGGATAAGGTGGATTCTGTTTTTGGGCTGATGATTGAGGACATTTCAGCTTCTTCATATGAAAGCAGAAGGCGAAAAAACAAGAGGGCTAAGGCCATCAGTCAAGGTCTTTATGACCTTTATGGAGTTCCTTCCCAAAAAGCTCTCAGGAAAGCTTTTTGTTCTTCAGGTTCTGTAACACAGAAAAGAAAGAAGGTTGAAAGAGCCATAGCTTCCTGGCCACGTTCTAGCCTTAAGTCTTGCATTCAGGAGGGGCTTGCACAAGCGCGTGTGTTGTATCCAGCTTATGACTCTCATTTGCAATGTGCTGTTTCTTTTACAAAAAACAAGAAGTCCTTGTCCCGCTTATCCACTCAAAAAGTGGGGCAGATTATTTATAACCCGAAGGGCCTTTGCTATGTGTCCAAGCAAATCAATCGCTGGAGGGACGCCTCAGGTGTTATTCACCAAGAGGTGATTTATTCAGCTCCAGGCTCTTATCTTACGGCCATTGTTGACAGGAAGAGCCGGCTTAATCCCCAAACGGAGAGCTTTATTAAATACTGTCCTCTAGATGGGGGTAAAATTGTTGGCTCCCTAGACTCTTGTAAGAAAGACCCAGACAAGAGTGCAGGATTGCGGTTTATGGACTTTGGTGGAAAAGATTGTCGAGTCTGGGAAGATCAGCAGCCTCAAAGGGGCTGGCAAGAGGTGGATAGGGCTCATCGTGGAACTAAATAGTTTAGTAAATTTAGAGAAATTTATTTATCTGAGTGTTTCCATTTAAGATTTTTGGATTCAGTGTCGATATTCTTTATGTAGTTAAATCCTTTTAAGGAGAAAAAGACACATGACGAGGCTATCTATTTTTATTTTAGGCTCTTTGTTTTGGGGGAGTTCTCTCCTCCAGGCTTAGTATTATTACGTGGGTGGCGGTGTTTATGGCGGCGTTCAGGGTTGCAATATGCCATGGGGAACAGGAGATGGGGCTCATGTTCAGTCCGATGAGATGAGGGATCTTCAGAACCAAATTAAAGAACTTAAATCTGAAAAGAAAAAGCTGGAGAAGCGAAAAAGAAAACTGGGGAAATATCTCAAGAAAGATCAGAAAATGTTGGAAGATCTTTTTAAGCCCCAAGTGTATGAAGGTCTTTTTGATGAGTCTAAAGGCCATATTACCAATAGAAAAAATGCCTCGGACTATGGAAGCTGTGGAATTTATCAGGCTGGTGGGGAGAATAAAATCGTTTATTGCCAGGTTGCGGCCCCTGAAGGGGCTACGGCCCGTGACCTGGATGGAGATCATGCGCAGTGTGCTAGGGATAAGAAAGAGAGATACGTGGTTCCTCCGAATGAAGCGCCTTGGGAGAATTTCTGTGAGGATAATAATGAGGTTAATGAACAAGTAAGAAACACCTTCTTAAGAGCCTTGAAAGAAGGCGGGACAGTTTCTGTCAGCAAGATTTGTTCAGAAGACCTGTTAAAGAGAAGTGGCGCCAATTCTAAAAATATTTGTCGTCGGTATATGGAGCAGTACCTCAGAGAAAAAAAGGAGCTTGATGAGATTGACCTTAAGGTGGCGGATTTGGAATTTCAAATTCGCTTGGCTAAGGACGAATACGATCGAGCTAAAGACGACTTCAAGGAAGCTTTAGAAGAAGGAGATATAGAAGATGCCATTGCTGCAGGACGTGTTCGATGTGAAGAGTGTGAAAAAATTCGTCGTCAAGAGAATATTACTCGGTTTTTGAATTTAGGTCTTACCGCTCTATCTGCCTATGGAACCTATAAATTGACCAAAAGATCTATAAATGTAAACAGAGACATGGGATGGCCCACAAGTCCTTATCTAGTAGCCATGGCTGGGTATCCTTTTATAATGGCAGGTCTCTATGGGGCCATGTATGGTGGCATGGGTAAGGGGGCTTTTGCCTGTGCTGGGCCTGCAGGTCCCATGGGTGGCATGTGGGGCAGTTATGGCCCTTATGGTGGAGCTTTTAGTTATCCGCCAGGAATGTTTCCGGGGCTCTTTCCTGGAGGAGGTGTTTTTGCTCCAGGTGTAGGACCTTGGGGAATGGCAGGGCCTTTTATCAATGGCCCTTATGGTGTGATGCCAGGTGCCGGGCTGGGGGCTGGTTTTGGGCTCAATGCAGGTTTTGGATTTCCAGGTATGGGAGGTTTCGGTGGTGGCTTTGGGTTCCCTGGTATGGGTGGCTTCGGCGGCCTTGGTGGTGGTTTTGGGCTCCCTGGTATGGGTGGCTTCGGTGGAGGTCTTTGTATTGCCGCTCCTTGTCCTGTAATGGGAGGAGGATTTCCAGGCATGGGAGGTTTTGGTGGCGGCTTGGGTTTTCCGGGCATGGGTGGCTTTGGCGGTCTTGGCGGTGGTTTCGGTGGTCCAGCAGGCATGGGTGGTTTTGGTGGCATGGGTGGCGGCCTTGGCTCCTTGCAGATGCAGCAGCAATATTTGCAAATGTATCAACAACAAATGCAGATGCAAATGCAAATGCAGCAGGCTTTTTTGGCTGAACAGCAACAAAAGTTTTCTCAACTTAGCCGCTTACAGCAGGAGATGATGAGAATTCAAATGTTAATACAACAAATTAACAGTGGTGCAGGCAGCACGGTTTTAAATCCAGGTTTTGGTGGTAGTGTTGGAGGTGGCTTTGGTGTCGGCGGCGGGTTTAACTTTGGTGTTGGTGGAGCCATCGGTGGAGGCTTCTCTCCAGGAGCACCGCCAACGTCTTCTCCTCGCTTTTAATTCGTGATTTTATAAAGCATATCCTGTAAACTGCTGGGGATGAAAAACCATTTGATCCCCAGATGTTATGATAGTCATGTTCACTGGTTGGAAACAGGTCGTATTTCTGATTGGTTGAATCTTAAAAATCTTCAGTCTGTTGAAGAGGTTTTTTCTTTAAAAACATCTTTGCCAGAAGGGCATTGGGTTTTAGGTTTTGGTTGGGATCAAAACCAGTGGGCATCTCAAAAGTGGCCTCATCGCAGTGATTTGGATCGTGCTTTTCCTCATCATCCTGTGGTGTTTTTTCGGGCAGATGGCCACGCCCTATGGGCCAATACTCAGGCTTTGATTCAGGCTGGGTTACCTACAGATGCTTCTTTGTTTTCTTTGACTCCTGAGGGGGGTGAAATTCTTAGAGATGAGGCTGGGGGTATTCAAGGGGTTTTTATTGATCGGGCCATGGATTTAATCACACCTCATTTGCCTCAACTTCAGGAGACCCAGATTCAGCATTTTTTAATAAAAGCCATGAGGGTGTTTCACCAAAGAGGGTTCACTCACATTCGGGATATGAGCTGCTCGTCTGAGCAGTGGAATGAGGTGGTGCACTTGGATGAAAGTGGTTTATTGTTGCTTGCTGTGGAGCAATGGTTTGATGCCGAAGATCCAAAGGATTATAAAAAGGCTTTGGATTTAGCCATTCGGGCCAGACAACAAAAAGGTCTTTTAAATGTGCGCCCCTGTGGGCTTAAGGTTTTTTTTGATGGAGCTCTTGGTTCGGAAGGTGCTTTTTTAAGTCAGCCGTATAAAAACAGTAAAGACCATCGTGGCATTTGTTTGATGAGCAATGATTTTCTTCAGGACATTCTGGTGACAGCTTGGGAGCAGCAGGTGCCTGTTGCCGTTCATTGCATTGGGGATGAAGCAGTTCATCAAGTGGCCCTCACAGCTTTAAAAGTGCAAGAAGAAAGACAATTAAAAGGGACCTTGCATTTAGAACATGTGGAGATGGTTCGTTCTGAAACAGTACCTCTTTTAAAAAGGTTGTCGGTCTCCTGCTATTTGCAACCATGTCATTGGTTAACCGATAAAGCCTTTTTAGAGCCCAAGCTCGGAGAGTTAAAGAAGTGGACCTTTCCCTGGCGTCTTCTTCAAGAACACCAAGTGCCTTTTTATTTTGGAAGTGATAGCCCCATTGAAGAACCATCACTCAAATGGACGAAAAAAGCTCTGGAAGAAAGTGCACAAAATGGATGGCCTCCTCTTATGGGCGATCCCTTTTCTTTTCATTCGCATCCTGATGAATCATGGGCCTCCAATTCCTTTACAGAAATAGATGAGAATGAAAATGTGTGTCGCGTTGTTTTTCGGGGACAAACTTTAAACTAATTTTTTATTGATAAATCACGCGACTTTTGGGTTGAGAAGGATGAAGGTCTTTTTTATTTTTGAGTACCACCCAGTAAGAGGGGCCGGCTTTCAAAAAAGGTTTCACTTCTTCTTCTGGAAGCAAAACTCCAAAAACTTGGGAATTGAGCGGGCTTCTTAAAATGCGAACACTTCTAGCCAAAATTTGGGCTCCTTTTTGGTGGGGGTTTGCTGAATAGATGTTACCAATGCCAAAGCTTCCGAATAGGGCTTCGAAGGCCACATGATTTTTAATTTCAATGGGAACGAGCACAAAGCCCTTGGGAATATACGTTGTCACGTCTGTATGACGTGGGGAGTGGGATGAACGTTGAGTTTGATAATAGGCAGAAATGGTAAAAATAAGAAGAAACAACACGAGCGTCATCCAGAAGTTTTTACCTTGAGCTTGCAGAAAATTTTTTAACGTTTCCATAGGCTCTCCTTTTGTGAAATTCTGTTGGGGTGTATTTATGCAGTTGTTTTTGAGATTTTTTAAAAAGAACCTCTAGAACGCCGAGAAGGCTGACCAGAAAAATAGAGGCAATCAATAATTCCATGAGGACTTGACCCTTTTGATGGTGGGATGCCATTGATTCTCCTTTCTGAGGTAAGCTGTTGTGGCGCAGGCCACAGGAAGTTTGATTCTGTATTGAAAAAGAGGAAGCTTCCAGTACAGAAAAGACTTAAGAGAAAAAGAAGGAGGAGATAAAGAAGAAGGTCTTGAAGAAAAGGAGTGTTGAATATTGGTGTGATGAGTGATTTGATGTTGCTTAGTGATTTCATTCCATGTTTTCAATGTTTTTCGATAAAGGTTTAAGGAAAGTTTTTTGTAGCTTTGCAAAGAGATTTCTCTTCTTTTGTATTTTTTAAAAATAGAGATTTGTAAATATTGTTGCCGCAAAAGAAGGCGTCGGCAGAAATAAAGGCCTTTGGCTTTAAAAACAAGAATCTGAGCATAAATAACAAACATGAAAAACAAAGAAAGGATGAGAGGTAGAACCGCAAGAAGGCTTATTAAAACAAATCCAGGTCTCTTTTTCGGCTTAATTTCAGGAAATAGTTGTGAGGGAGTTGTAAATTTTTGGAAAAATGTATGAAATGCCATTCCCATAAAATGGATACCTTTAAATAAATGGGGGTTTTTTGAAAATGAATGGTTATACTTTCTGGATTCCAAAACTTTTGAATGTGTTGGATGGCATCTTTTTGACATGATGGTATCTCCTTGGGTTGAGAAAGAGCACAAATAAGGGCTTCATAGCCATTTACATGAATCCATAAAGAGAGAGCGGCATAAAAATAAAGAGTTAGAAAGCCAGGAATGACGGAACTTAAGGTGAGCAGGGCCAACAAGGATTCCACAAGAGCGCTTCCCTTTTTGTTATTCATGGAGATTTCCTGCTGGCAGCCCCATTCATGAAATTGCCAAGATCTCTTTTGCTATAGTCGGAGGGCTGAACGCTCTCCACCTGCGCTCGTTGAGGGCGCCCCTGAAGGGCATTGATAATGTTGGCAAATCGTGCTGTTGTGGTTTGACTTAAAAGGCGAACGACACTGAGAGTGGCAATGCTCATTAAAGCCACAAGAATAAGGTACTCAATCAGTCCTTGTCCTGAAGAGTTATTGAGTCTTTGCATACTTAGCTCCTTGTTTGCATGAAATGAGGAGCAAAGAGGGCCAGTTTGTGAGCGTTGAATAAAGAAAGGTTCGGAAATGGAGAAGGACGAAATTCGGAAAAATGTTAGAATTCCAAAAGAACACCAAAGTTGAATGAAGAGGAAGAAAAGTCGTAAGTGTTATTAAGGCCAATAATCATACGGAACTCTGCCATAAACCATGCGGAGTTAATGCCATACTCTCTATCCAGTTCTAGGGCGGCTTCTTTCGCAAGAAGGCTGGTGTTGATCCCGGCGCCCGCAGCCCAGTGAGCGGCCAGAGCTCCTCCCGCCTTGGCCCCTAAGGGCGGGTTTTTATGGTCGTCCCGGCTTTCCAGGAAGGTGAAATAATCAAGGCCCCCTTCGGCAAAAGGGACAAGCCATTGGGTATCCCAGAGTTGAGCTCGATAGATCACAGAGGCATTGTTGGGAAATAAAACAAAAGTGAAAACTTCTTTGGGTGTTTTGCCTGCATTTTCGGAACTTTTAAAAACTCCATTGCCTTGAGTAAAATAAATGCCAGATCCCACTTTGATACCCAGTTTTCCCCAGCCCCCTCTCCAAAATTGCCATTCATAGTCGCCAAGCAAAAAAGGAGAAGAAGAGTCAGGATAGAGAGAAGAAAAGAGAGTGCCTTCTTTGTTGGTTAATTGAGGGAAACTGATAAATCCCAAACGTAAAGAGGCCGCTTTGTCTTGGGGAGAAGCTTTGACCTTGTAATGGTAAACTCCTTCTTTATCAATAACGGTCAGCCCTTTTTTGGCAAAGGGGTGGTGGATATAGGTTGCCTTTTCAGAACCGAGGGCTAAAGGAGAAAAGGCTCCAGAGAGTAAAACAACAAAAGTATAAATAGTAAGAGGCCTTTTAAACATGGGCGTCCTTTTTGTGTTTTCTGCGCCAGACATTTATAAAAATCAGTAGAATTGTTCCTAAAAGGAGAAGCGTTACCAGCGGATTGATATAGAGAGTGAGCCAAACCAGAGTCCAAAGGGGCCATAAAAAAATTCGAGTGGCTAATCGTCTGAGGTCACTTTGGGCAATCCAGTGAGCTAAAGGCGGAGAATATTTATAATAGAGATGGACCATTTTTTTGCCTAGGTCTGAAGGCATAAGGTAGCGATCTCTAAAAAGACGAAAGTCATTGACTTTTTTAGACAGCGGTGACCCGAAAGCCGCTGTGGCCACAAAGCAGTTCAAGTCATCTGTGAGAAAACCCAGCACTTCATCAGGTTTGGCTGAGAACTTACAATCAGGATCAAAAGAAGCTGCAACTTGAGTGCTGTCACAGGGGTCATTGCTGGCATCATCAATCATTGTATCACTGGTGACATATAAAAGGTTTTGAGCTTTATCGACCACGCCTAGGCGGAAAAAATAAGGAGTGTTATTTTCAAGACGGTCCACAATGCTGCTAACGGTTCCATTAGAGTCAATGTCCAGGTCTTCTTTGAAGTCACTGGAAACATTGGGGAGAACGGAACTAAATCCGTCCGTGTGAAAGAGCAGGCGAAGCGCATAGGCATCAATCCCAGACACCAGGTTTTTGAAATTGTTATCCGTTACAAGATCAGATTGCAGGTTTTCAATATAAACTTTTTCATCTCCTGGATAGATGCTGAAGTCACAGATTCCTCCTGTGCCGTTGCCACAAACAGATGCTGTGGCAGCAGATGCGTCTGGATTGTGCCAGTGGATGGTGATGGTGGTATATTCCACTGATTGATCCAGCCCGTTTTGCCCATCCAAATCAAGACCGATGCGTACAGAAAGAGCTGTGTTTTCCCCAGCCGTATCGTCACAGTCTGTACTGCTGGAATCATCAGCTCGACAAATGTCATCCCAAGCCACAGATAGAGTGGCGGTTTGATCAGGTGAAAAAGATGAAGATGAGGAAGAGCCTATTTGTGTCGCTCCATCACTGGTGTACATCATGGCAACCCCCGGTCCTTGGGGATCTGAGGAACTCAAATCAGTGATCTTAAAGGAAATGTCTATGGTGCTTGTGTTCATGGCTCTTTTTTCATTACAGGGTCGAGAAAGAGAGGTGAGGGTGGAACAGTTGTTACATGTTTTTCCATCGGAGTTGGGAGGGCAGTTCACAGCGTCTTCGGGGCCCGCAAACCCGCCATAGATGGTTGTGGTTGAGGAGTCATAGTAAGAAGCTCCTGAAACCGATGTGATGGTGACAGTGGCTTGGGCGTAAAACGGAAAGTGGAACAACAATAAAATAATTAAAGAAAGCCATCTTCTTAACATAAAATTATTGTTTCATGGGAGCTTTCTTCTGTAAAGCCAGGATATTTGAAACCCATTAGGAAAGGAATATTTTTTGAGCAATTTGAAGACCGTTCCAGGCCGCCCCTTTTAAAATATTGTCTGCAACAACCCAAAAAAGCCAGGTTTGTGGATCTTCCAGGTCTTGGTGAAGACGTCCTATAAAGGTGTCTTTTTGGGAAGAAGAGTTCAGAGCTGTGGGGTAGTTTGAAGAGTCTTCCAGGGTAGGAACCAGACCACTCTGGGAATGAAAAGCCTTGGAGAGATCTGAATAAGAGGCTTTTTCTTTTAAGGTCACCCAGACAGCTTCACTATGGGCATTCATAACCGGCACACGCACGGTAAAGGCGCTGACTCGAAGTTCGGGGAGATCGAGGATTTTCTTGGTTTCATGGATGATTTTCAGTTCTTCGCCACAAAAACCATTGGCATCAAAACGTCCTATCTGGGG
>RFKI01000144.1 GCA_003694355.1 Bdellovibrio sp. | reverse complement strand
AATTTAGACAGTGTTTCGATCTATAACCCCTTAAAAAGACTACAAATAACTTGGCACTTCTTTTGTAGGGCAAATAAAGAAGGGGGGATTTTGTGAAAAAAATGTCAGCCATAAAGAATTTCATCACTCTCAGCCTTCTACTTGGAGGCCTTCTTTTTTATTTTAATAATTGTTCTGAAGTGTCTTTCTCCAAAAAAGAAAATGGCACTTTAAACTCTATATTGAAAACGCCTTCTCCTCCACAAAACGAAACAGAACCAACTCCTGATCCTATAACTCCACCTCCTAAGATCTTAAATCTTTGCCAAACCAAAGCCCTCAAAATCACAAAGGTATTCGTTCGTTTTCCCAATCCATCCAAGGATTACTTAAACAACAGATCAGCATGCGATTGGAACAATGTGGACCTTAGCCCCCATGACCTTAAAAAAGGTCTGGGTAACTTACCTCCTCATAACCTCTATTTTCAAGCTCGCAGGGAACAAAAAGCCACTTTCTCTCTACCTGAGGGATCTAAAGTTTGTAATATTGACTTTAAATTTTATAATCAAAGTATGAAGTTTGATGACCATTTTATTTTCACTTTTGATAATGTGGTTTTAGCAACTTCTGACAATGAGTTTATCATATCTCCACAAGGTAAAACCTTAGAAGCTCCTGAGGGAAAAATTGTAAACCTCCCCAATGGAGAAACTGCTATCCAAACTCCAGAAAAGCTAACATTTTTTAAAATGCTCCCTGATAATCCACAAGAGTTTGGCGTAAAACTAATGGATCTTGTTGGACGCTTTATCAAGATTCCAGAAGGCACTTTTGTAAAAGCCCCTAAAGGAGAAATCGTAAATATTAACTATAATCAATTTCCCCGACAAAACGGTTTTCCTATTTATGACTGGAGAACGATTAAAGGGCACTATTGGATCAACAATGATTATGAAAAGTATGATTTCTGCCTAGGACAAGATCAAGGACTTTCTGACTGTTACTGGCCAGAAACAGAAAGTAATGGAGAAATGTTCATGAAGTTCGACTCTAGTATCTTTATGGGTATTATGGGTCTTAATGAACAACGCCATCAACATGAATTCAAATTCATTGTTACTGGAGATGATAACCCTTCTGTAGATTGCTCTCACTCAGACATCCAATTTATTTCAACCGTTTATTATGTCCTTCCTTCTTCCAATTAGTTAAGTTAAATTTTAACTCTTTAAAAAGTTCAATGATAAAAGAGAGGTGAGCTGTCTTTTAAAACAAGACGCCCAATTCTGAAATAAATTTTCTAAAGGCTCTTTTGTCACTAAGCGATCAAAAGTGTCTTCAAGTTTTCCACAAGACCGAATCCATGAAAAATAACTTAAATCATTATTAACATTGATAGCTATCCCATGACGAGAGATTCCCTGGCTGACTTGTACCCCTATAAAAACAATTTTGCCCTGAGAAGTATAAAGCCCTGGCTCTTCTTCTTTTCTAAAACTTTTAATTCCATATAACTCCAAAAAATTTTGAGAACTTTTTTCAAGACATTCCACATAGGCCCTCACTCCTATTTTCCAATCTTTTAAAGGCAAGAGAGGATATATCACAAGCTGTCCTGGGCTATGCAAAGTAGCTTGTCCCCCTCGAGGCACTTTTATAATGGGAACATTTTTTCTTTTTAGCGCGTCTCTATCAATAAGGTCTTCATCCCTAGAACCTCGAAGACCTAATGTCACCACAATCTCATGCTCTAAGCCTAAAACGTATCCTTTTCTTTGTCCCTTTATAAGAGCACATAGCTGTTCTTGTTTCCTAAGACCTTCTTCATATTTTTGAAGACCTAACCATTGAGGAAATAAAGAGGGCGTGCTCATTATAAAGTTATCCAGGCTAAAACACTTAGGGAAAAAGTGACCACCCCGAAACTGGTAGGGAGTGCCGGGGTCGAACCGACGACATCCACCTTGTAAGGGTGGCGCTCTACCAACTGAGCTAACTCCCTAAAACATTCTTTTCAAAGGAAGTGGCACCACGTTAAATAATTTTTCTTGTACTGTCACATCCTTTTTGAAACAGGAAGTAAATTTTTCCCAGTTTCACGGTGATCATGACACAAATAATGGCCCCGGCCGAAAAGTCGACAGGCCTCGTCATTATTCACTTTTATTAACTCAAAGCTTTTGGCCGAACAGGATTTGCCTCCAAGAGGCTTAATAGTCAGCACCTTCATGGATGACTGATCACACTGGTCCTCTTCATTATCCTTAAAAGATCGAACATAGACCAAATACTGAGTCTGCCTTAAGGCCCCCACTCCTCTCATACCCGCTCTTAAGAACATGGTATCTGATTCGGCCACTCCTTGCCCCTTTGCTACCAATTTTAATTGAGGACCATACTGAAAAACCTCAAAAGTGCGGAGATTTTGGTTGGAGTAAGGATGAACTAAAAACTCTATATAAGAATATTGCCCCTCGGCAACTTTATACTTCCATAATCCTTTTGTTTCTTCCACCTTAAAAGGACATTCAATGCCCCAAGGCCATGGATCAATATCCCCTGTGGGAGAAATAATTTTATCTAACGAGTGAGCCAATAATAAATCACCACATAACAGAAATAAAAATAAAATAAATGCTCTCACGATCCCCCCTTATTGATCCAACAACACTTTAATTTCTCGGTTCAAATAATAACCATTCTTGGCTCGGAAAATATATTTAGGCTTATCAAAGTCTGGTTCTATAAGCTTCCGAAGTCTTTTAATAGTTACATAGATTTTATTATCATGCATATTAGGGTCATATTCCTGCTTCCAAACATGCTTTACAATATCTTCTTTGGAGTAAACTTGACCAGGATGCTGCAAGAACAACTTTAACATATCTAACAAAATAAATTGGTTCTTAAAATGAACAACACCCTTTTTCTTTTCCACAACTGTATTCTGCTTTGCCTTGAAAACCAAATCATACTTAGACGTATCAACTTCCCCAAGCTCTTCCAAAGATTCTTGAATCTTTTTATAAAAACGACGAAGGCTTTTGGGATCACAGGCCCTTTTTGCCAAAGATAAGTATGTGAGAGCAAGTTGCTTTTCGTCTTTTAAACGAAAAACCTCTCCAATACTATGAAGCAAAATAATATACTGATAAAAGTTTTTATTTTCCTTAAGACGATCATAACACTTCCAATAAATGTCTAAAGCCTGATCATATTGACCCTTTTCCTTCAAAATCATGCCATTTAACAAGTAACTAGAAACTTCAATTTCTGGAAGAGGAATCACCTGAAAAAATACCTGTAAATTGTAAATCTCTTTTAAGGCATCTTCCAAACGGCCCATGTTCTTATAGACAATGGCTAAGCCACTAATGGCATAGCAAGCATCTTCCTTATTATCCTGAGAAAGAGCCAAAGCCAAAGCTTTTTCTAAGTACTCTAATGAAGTTTTATATTGTCTTTTGTGAAAAGCACAAAGAGCCAATGTATAATATGTCCTGGAGTTTAAAGAAATTTTTTCTTTTAGAATTAAATCCTGCAACTGTTCCTTGAGATCATCGGCATTATCAAGTTGGTCCATCTCCACATACAAACGAAGAAGTAACTGAATAGATTTTAAATACAAATCCCATGACTGAGTCTTTATGGCTTCTTCTTTTACAAGCTCTAGTTTCTTAACAGCTTTTGGAAAATCACATTTCTCAACATAAAGGCGCCCTATCTCAAAGTTTTGATCCAATAAGGCTTTTTCTGACATTTAACCCCCCGAAAATCTTTTTACACTTTCTGACAGAAAAAGCCCAAAAGGTCAATGAGTTCTGTTAAAAAATGACGACCTCTTGGAAGACTTTTATAAAAGATCACTTAAAAAACAAAAACCCTTGACATGAACTGAAACTAGCATGTCAAGGGCCAAAAACCTCTAGTGTTGAAGCGTGTGCCCCGTATACTGAGCTCGCAGCCCAATAGCTCGATCTGAGCGCACCTTGAAAAGCTCTTTAGCACTTTTTATATCAAGAGCATTCACCAATACTTGGTCCACATGGTCTACCAAAATTACCTTTAAGTCCTTTAAAACACTTTTGGGCACATCTTTAAGGTCTTTCTCATTTTCCTTTGGACAAATAATGGTCTTTATACCCCCTCGATGAGCTGCTAAAATTTTTTCTTTAAGACCACCAATGGCTAAAACCCGCCCTCGCAAGGTAATTTCTCCCGTCATTGCAACTGTTCTTTTGACAGGGATTTTTGTAATCGCAGAAACAATACTAGTAGCAATAGCTATACCTGCAGATGGACCATCTTTGGGTATAGCTCCTTCTGGAGCATGAATATGTACATCAATGGTTGAGAAATAGTCACTATCAAAACCAAAAAGAGGCCCACGAGAGCGCACATAACTCATGGCTGCTGCACAGGACTCTTTCATCACATCACCTAACTGACCTGTGATTGTGAATTTTCCTTTTCCTGGCACCACTGTTGCTTCTACAGGCAACAAATCTCCACCCACTTCGGTCCATGCCATTCCATTAGTTAAACCAATTTCATTCTGCCCTTCAATTTTTCCATATTTAAATTTAGGTGGCCCTAAAAGCTCTTTCACCTTCGCTGGTGTCACCCGATAAGAAGATTTGACCTTTTTAGACTTGGTTTTTTTCCCTTCAAATCCTTCTTTTGTGGTTTGCTTAATTTCACTTTCTACAATTTCTTTAGCAACCTTACGACAAACATTAGCTATCTGCCGCTCTAGATTTCTAACACCTGCCTCCTTAGTATAAGAACGAATTAACTCTCTCACCGCAGAGTCCGTAAAGCTCACTTTATAGTCTTTTAACCCATGCATCTCAATTTGCTTGGGTATCAAGTATTTTTTAGCAATCTGAAATTTTTCTTCTTCTGTATATCCTTCAAGTTGAATCACTTCCATTCGATCCAACAAAGGACGCGGAATCGGATGCAAAGAGTTTGCCGTTGTAATAAACATGACTTTAGATAAATCATAATCCACTTCCAAATAATGATCCTGGAAGTTTTTGTTTTGTTCAGGATCTAAAACCTCTAATAGCGCCGAAGAGGGATCTCCACGAAAATCCATACTCATCTTATCTATTTCATCAAGGAGTAGCAGAGGATTACCATATTCACTTTTCCTCATAGCCTGAATAATTTTTCCTGGCATGGCGCCCACATAAGTTTTTCTATGTCCACGAATTTCAGCTTCATCACGAACACCGCCAAGAGAAATCCGCGAAAAGGGCCTATTTAAAGCTCTCGCCACAGACCGTGCCAAGGATGTTTTCCCAACCCCTGGAGGCCCCACAAGACACAAGATGGGCCCTCGAATCTTATCCGTTAAAGCTTGAACTGCCAAATGTTCCAAAATTCGCTCTTTAACTTTTTCCAAACCCCAGTGATCTTCATCCAAGATCTTTCTGGCCTCTTGAAGATCATGCTTTTCTTTAGAATATTCATACCACGGCAAATCCAGCATCCAGTCGATATAGTTACGAACCACAGCAGCTTCTGCACTCATTGGAGACATCATCTTTAACTTTTTAATTTCTTTTTCTACTTTTTTGCGGGCTTCTTTACTCATTTTCTTTTTAGCAAGACGCTCCTGAAGTTCTTCAATTTCCTTTTGATAATCATCTTTCTCTCCCAGCTCTTTTTGAATGGCCTGCATTTGCTCGTTGAGATAATATTCTTTCTGTGAGCGCTCCATTTGTTTTTTAACTCGCCCACGAATTTTCTTCTCAACCTCAAGAATTTCTATTTCTCCTGTCATCTGTGCTAACAGTTGCTCTAACCGCTGACCCACATCAAAGATCTCCAAAATCTTTTGCTTGTCTTCTAACTTAAGGTTCAACTGAGCCACAATAATATCGGCAAGCTCTGAAGGATCTTCAATGCTGGAAACTCTCATTAAAATCTCCGGAGGAATTCTTTTATTCAACTTCACATAAGACTCAAAGGTGGACTTCACAGAACGCATGAGAGCTTTCACTTCTGTTTCATCAGAGATTTTCTCTTCAACAGGTTTCACTTTGACCTTAAAGAAACCATCTGTAGAAACATAGTCTTCTATTTGAACCCTTTGTTTACCCTCCACAAGAACTTTCACCGTACCATCTGGTAAACGCAACAACTGAATAATCGTGCCAACGGTTCCTACTCTATAAATCTCTTCTGGTTGAGGCGTGTTGGTTTTAGGATCTTTTTGAGCCGCCAATACAATATCTGTTTGATGACTCATAGCCTCTTCCAAGGCATTGATGCTTTTTTCTCTTCCCACAAAAAGAGGCATCATCATATGAGGAAAAATAATTAAATCTCTCAAAGGCAATAAGGGTAGCTCTTGAGTTTCTGGTTGTTGCTCTTTAACTTCTTCTGACACGACTCCTCCTACATGTTACTTGCATCTCAATTATACTTGAGGAACAGAGTGGAAGGAGCCTTTTTTATTTTTTAATCCACATTCTAGGCACTTTCTGCAGATGAATTTGCCTCAGTCTCTGCTGTTGCTTTTCCTTCCGCCTCTTTTCCTTTATAAACCAACTTAGGGCTCTCTCCTTGAGTGATCACCCTCTCGTCAATTATACATTCTTTTACATCAGACTTGGAAGGAATTTCGTACATGATATCAAGCATTGCAGACTCAATAACACCTCGAAGGCCTCGAGCTCCTGTATTTCTCTTAATGGCTTCTCTGGCTATGGCCCTGAGAGCATCATCCGTAAAGCTCAATTTTACATCTTCATAACTAAATAACTTTTGATACTGCTTCGTTAAAGCATTTTTGGGTCGAACCAAAATATCAATCAAAGCCTCTTCATCAAGCGGATCTAAAACAGCCACCACGGGAAGTCGCCCTATAAATTCAGGAATCAAGCCATATCGAACCAGGTCATTCGGCTCCACTTGTTTTAAGATATTTTCTTTTTCTTTAGCCTTTTCTTTTTGACTTTTAATATCAGCGGCAATCCCCAAGGACTTGTTGGACACGCGACTCTCTATCACTTTGTCCAGTCCCACAAAAGCCCCACCCACAATAAATAAAATATTAGAGGTATCAACACGAATAAACTCTTGCTGAGGGTGCTTTCTGCCACCTTTAGGAGGTAAATTAGCTACCGTTCCTTCCAGAATCTTCAAGAGAGCTTGCTGAACGCCCTCTCCACTCACATCTCTTGTAATGGATGGATTTTCTGCCTTCCTTGTGATCTTATCAATTTCATCAATGTAGATAACTCCCTTTTGAGCCTTCTCCACATCATAGTCCGCTGCCTGCAAAAGACTTAAAACCACATTTTCCACATCTTCACCCACATATCCTGCTTCAGTTAAAGTGGTCGCGTCAGCCATAGCAAAGGGAACATTCAATACACGGGCAATGGTCTGGGCCAATAAAGTTTTTCCAGAGCCTGTCGGACCTATAAGCAAAATATTACTTTTAGCCAACTCCACATCATCTTTTTTCTTGCGAGAAGTTCCTGCATTCACCCTCTTATAATGATTGTGAACAGCAACAGCCAAAGACTTCTTGGCCTGCTCCTGTCCGATCACATAATCATCCAAATGGGCCTTTATATCCATGGGCTTTGGCACCTTTAAAAGCCCTTTGGAGGTATGTTCTCTTTCTTTTTCCTCAATGATAATGTCATTACAGAGGTCAATACATTCATCACAAATGTAAACCCCTGGCCCTGCAATCAGCTTTTTAACTTCCCTTTGGCTTTTTCCACAAAAGCTACAACATAAATTTCCGTAATTATTTTTCATAAAAGACATCCCTTTTTAGTTTTCTTTTAACGTGGCTTTTCGGCTCTCCACCACTTTATCTACCAAATGCATTTTTTGTGCCGCCTCAGCACTCAAATAATTGTTTCTGTCCATAGCCTTTGTAAGTGTATCAAAATCTATGCCGGTATGCTTGGAGTATATTTCTGTAAGGCGTTTTTTAACCTCAATCATTTCCCGGGCTTCAATTTCTATGTCACTGGCCTGCCCTTGAATGCCTCCTCCCATAATCAAAGGCTGATGTATCATAACTCGAGCATGAGGAAGAATATACCGCTTACCTTCTGTTCCTGCCGCTAATAATAGAGAACCCATACTGGCAGCCATTCCCATGCACACAGTGCTAACATCGCACTTCACAAATTGCATGATATCATAAATGGCTAGCCCTGCGGTAACGCTCCCCCCCGGGGAATTGATATAAATAGAAATATCCTTATCTGGATTTTCCATTTCCAAGAAGAACATTTGGGCAATAATACTATTGGCGACATCATCTGTAATCGCCGACCCTAGCATAATAATACGGTCCTTTAATAACCGTGAGTAAATATCATAACTGCGCTCTCCTCGAGATGTTTGTTCAATTACAATAGGTATCAACGCCAAGGCTGTCTCCTTTGTTGTTTTTTGCAATGTCTTCTTTACTCAGAGAGACACTCTTTCAACCTAAGTATGTGTTCTTTCTTTGTAAAGACAAGTCTTTGTCGGATAAAAATAATATTGACTTTATTAGAAAAATCTCGTTCTTTTAAACCCTATTACCAATAATCATTAACTGAGATGATGCTCTGCGGGAGGCCCTATGAAAATCGATATTCAGAAAAAAAATCTTCTTTCTTTTCAAGACCAGACACTCGTCCTGTTTATCCCCCAAAAAAGTTCTTCCAAAACCTCTAAAAAAGAGGCCACCCTGAACCTAGCATCCCTACCTAAGGAGATTGTAAATTTTATAAATTCAGCACAAAAAGAAACTGATTTTGAAGGAAAATCAAAAGAAACCCGCCTTTTTAGGCAAACTCAGCTCGGCTCCTTTGAAAATGTGCTACTAATAGGCCTCGGCCAAGAAAAGAAGATTTCTTTAGAATCTCTTAGGGTTGCAGCAGCCACTGCAGAAAAGAGCCTGGAATCAAACAAACTTAAAAGCGCTACATTTTTTGTCGATAATCTTACAAAATACGTCAAAAAGGCCACCAACGCTGCCCATGCCCTTACAGAGGGTGTCCTCCTGAGCGCCTATCAATTTGATAAGTTCTTTTCAGAAAAACCAAAACCTCACTTTCAGAAGATGACTTTTCTGACTCAAAGCGCTCCTCCAACAACCCTTAAAAAAGCGGTAACACAAGCACAAGCCCTCTGCGAATGCGTTAACTTTGCGAGATACCTGGGAGACATGCCAGGAAACCTTTTAACCCCCAAAGACCTTGCACGAGAAACCGTCAATGCAGCTAAAGGAACAGGGCTAAAAGTGACCGTGTGGAATAAGGAGAGAATCAAAAAAGAAAAAATGGGGGGACTTTATGGGGTCTCTCTTGGAAGCGCTGCTGAACCACGATTTATTATCATGGAGTATAAAGGAGCTAGCAAATCTCAAAAGCCCATTTGCTTTGTGGGAAAAGGGCTCACTTTCGACTCCGGCGGAATTAGTATTAAGCCCTCTCAATCCATGGATGAAATGAAATATGACATGTGCGGGGGCGCTGCCGTTATAGGCGCCATGTTGGCCATTGCCAAACTCAAACTAAAGGTCAACGCCATTGGTTTGGTACCAGCCTCCGAAAATATGCCAGGACCTTTGGCCAATAAGCCTGGAGACATTCTAAGAGCTCGAAACGGAAAAACTGTTGAAGTTTTAAACACCGATGCCGAAGGCCGTCTGATCCTGATGGATGCCCTTTGCTATGCCTCAGAACTGAAACCCAGAGCCATCCTGGATGCCGCCACCTTAACTGGAGCCATTATTGTCGCTCTCGGCAATTCTTATACCGGTGTTTTTTCCAAAAATGAAAAACTAGTAAAAACAATCAAAGAAGCGGCTGAACACACGGGGGAAAATGTATGGCATATGCCCTTATGTGATGATTTTACTCAAGACATGAAAGGCACTCATGCTGATCTTTCAAATATTTCCTCTTTCAGAGGAGCTGGAAGCAGCACGGCCGCCGCCTTCTTAGAGCAATTTGTCGACCCAGAAATCCCTTGGGCTCATCTTGATATTGCAGGAACAGCATGGAATATCGCCAATCGAAAAAATTATTGCCCTAAAAAAGGCGCTTCTGGCGTTATGGTCAGGACCTTTGTAGAGCTCGCTCAACGACTGTAAAAAGAAAAAAAGTGACTCAAACCAATAGCAGTAGATTATTGTTTTCTCTTTGCCATATGCTTGAAGTATAAAATCAGGTCCTCTAGCTCCTTATCTGAAATAACGCTTTTAGGAAAACCTGTCATTCGGCGGGAAGGCCACTGCCGAACCTGTTCTGGATTACGAATAAGTTTTTTTAGAGCAGACTCTTTAAAGTATTCTGTTGGATTCATCGGCTGATTAAGATCAGGTCCAATTTTTGAAGCCCCATTTCTATTAAGTGTATGACAAGCAAAACAATTTTTCACAAAAACTTGAAACCCCTTATAAATGGCATGAGTTTTAGGTGTCTTAGGAGATGGAAAAATCTTTGGATAAGAGAGCGCCAAAGAACTCTTAATCTCAAAGCCAGAAAGCCTATACGGCCATTCTTCTGAACTAATATTTATAGGGTTTTTCCAAACTAAATAAAATGGACCCGCAGAAAATGTTCTGGATTTTAAAAGAGGCCACTTTTTTGAAGGAGGCTCAATAGCCAAATAAGCAACAGCTTTCTTGGGAGAATTATTTAAAAGCTTTTGTTTAGAAAGAGGAGCTGAAAAACCGTCAAGAGCATAAAATTGAATAACTGAATCAGGTCCAATGTGGATATTTTTAAACAAATGCGTAACCTTTATGGCTTTGTATTTTCGAACTTGACCCGGATAAGCTGGGTCTTGAGCTATGGTAATAGTT
>RFKI01000143.1 GCA_003694355.1 Bdellovibrio sp. | reverse complement strand
GTAGAAGGCCTTTGTTGCTTGAGAGTAAATTTTTTTTTCCACTTTCAGGAAAGGCGTAATCCACGGAACTGGATCATGATAGGAAGAGGACTCAAAGGGGGGTGTGTTCAAGGGAGAGGGGTCATGTTGTTGGCACTTTTCCTCGAGGATATCCTTGAAACTTCTTATATTTTTCATGGTTTCCTCTTCGGTTATAGAGAAGGAAAACTCGAGAGTTTTAAGACGTTTTGACTGTAAGTTCTGGTCTATAGAGAGAGGAATAACGGTTTTTTTAGGGGGCTCACACGAGGGGAAAAAGGTTTTTGGAGAGAGAAGGAAGATGAGCTAGAGGTCTGAAGCCAGAGGGGAGGTTGTTAAAAAAATATTTTTTTTCATTTTTCTTTGGACAAGTCTTTTCATTTCAGTATCATGTTTAGTGTAAGCATAAACAATATAAACAATAACAATAAACCATTGGAGGAACGAATGGCTAAAAAGAAAGCAAAGAAGAAGGCAACTAAGAAGAAGGCTACCAAGAAAAAAGCCACTAAGAAAAAAGCCACTAAAAAAGCGGTAAAGAGAGCCACAAAGGCAAGGGCTACTAAAAAGAAAGCTGCTAAAAAAGCCACTAAGAAAAAAGCCACTAAAAAGAAGGCCACTAAGAAGAAAGCTACTAAGAAGAAAGCTACTAAGAAACGGGCTACTAAGAAAAAAACAAAAAGAAAGCCCAATGCAGCTTTTATGAAGCCTTTGACTCCCAGCTCAGCTCTCGCTGCCGTGATTGGCTCTAAGGCTATGCCTCGCACTCAAGTGGTTAAGAAGCTTTGGCAGTATATTAAGAAAAACAAGCTTCAAGACAGCAAGAATCGTCGTAATATCAATGCTGATGCCAAATTACGACCGATCTTTGGCAAAAATACAGTAACCATGTTTGAAATGACAAAATTGGTGAACAAGCACTTATCATAAAAGTTGACCAGTTTTGTGATCGCGAAGAAGCCCGTGCTTTGTAGCATGGGCTTTTTCTTTTTAGAATCTTATGGCCATTTCAAATAGAAAATGTTATGCGAGGAAATGTGGAACCCTTAACTCAAGATGAAATCAGAAAAATGAAGAGAGCCTGTCGATTGGCAGCTCAAACCTTGGAGTATGTCAAAGCGTTTGTGAAGCCAGGAGTTACCACGAATGAAATTGATCAAATTGTTCATGAACACACCCTTTCTTTAGGGGCTCGGCCAGCTCCTTTAAACTATCATGGATTTCCCAAGTCTGTTTGCACCTCAGTAAATAGCTGTATTTGTCATGGAGTTCCTGATGATCGTCCTTTGCAAGAAGGAGATATTGTAAACATTGATGTCACTCATGAGGTCGATGGTTTTTATGGTGACACTTCAGCCATGTTTTTAGTTGGAGAGGTGAGCGAAAGGGCTCGGAAGATTTGTGAGGTGGCCAAGGAAGCTATGCTAAAAGGCATTGAGGCCATTCGGCCATATGGAACAACGGGAGATATTGGTTTTGCCATTAATAAGTATGTGACTAAAAAAGGTTTTTTCCCTGTTAAGGAAATTGGAGGGCATGGCATAGGAAAGAGGTTCCATGGAGACCCTTTTGTGCCTTCCTATGGAAAAAAGGGGCGGGGCGAAAAATTAAGGCCGTGGACCTGCATTACTGTGGAGCCCATGATCAATGAAACAGGTGCTCCTATACGAGAATTGCCTATAGAAGGCTCTGATGTTAAAGTTTTTGAAACCTCAGATGGAAGTTTGTCAGCTCAATATGAACACACCATCTTGATTACAGATACAGGTTATGAGATTTTAACAGTTCCATGAGGTTTAATAACCTAGAATGCAAACAAAAGGAGAAAACGTGCAAGTGACAAGCCATATGCAAAAAAAAGAAGGACAATTTTTGGATTTTCGAGTTTGTAAGGCGGCCATGGAAGATCCTAAAGAGTTTGAGAGATTAGCTCGTTGGGGAAGAAAAGAGATTCAGATTGCTGAACAGGAAATGCCAGGTTTAATGGCTTTAAGAGAAGAGTTTGGCCCGAAAAAACCTCTTAAGGGGGCTCGAATAACGGGCTGTCTGCATATGACCATTCAAACAGCCGTATTGATGGAAACTCTTGTGGAGCTGGGAGCTCAGCTAAGATGGAGTTCCTGTAACATTTATTCCACTCAAGACCATGCTGCGGTTGCTATGGCAGCAGCAGGAATTCCCGTTTTTGCGTGGAAGGGTGAAACAGAAGAGGAGTTTAAATGGTGTATTGAACAAACCATCATTGGTTGGGGACCTGAGGGCTTTAATTTGATTCTGGATGATGGGGGTGACTTGACCAATATGATGCATGAGGAACGTTTTGCTGACCTTATGAGTAAAGTGATTGGTCTTTCTGAGGAAACCACAACAGGAGTTCATAATTTGGAACGTCTTCATAAAGAAGGACGGCTCAAAGTTCCAGCCATTAATGTGAATGATTCTGTAACAAAGTCCAAGTTTGATAATCTTTATGGCTGTAGGGAGTCTTTAGCAGATGGAATTAAAAGAGCCACAGATGTCATGATTGCAGGCAAGACGGTGGTTGTTGCTGGATATGGAGATGTGGGAAAAGGGTGTGCTCAATCCATGAGGTCTTATGGGGCTCGGGTGTTGGTTACTGAAATTGACCCCATTTGTGCTCTTCAGGCAGCCATGGAAGGATTTGAAGTGGTGACAATGGAAGAAGCGGCCCCCGTGGCTGATATTTTTGTTACAGCAACAGGCTGTTGTGACATCATTACAGAAAAGCATTTTCAAAAAATGAAGTCAGGAGCCATTGTTTGTAATATTGGTCACTTTGATATTGAAATTGATATGAACTGGTTAAATCAAAATACAGAAATTACAGAAGTGAAACCTCAAGTGGATATCCATCGTTTCTCTGATGGTCGAGAAATCATTGTGCTTGCAAAAGGTCGGTTGGTGAATCTAGGGTGTGCAACAGGACATCCATCCTTTGTCATGAGTAATTCTTTCACCAATCAGGTTATGGCGCAAATGGAACTTTTCAATAATCGAGAAAAATATAAAGAAGTGGGCGTGTACACTCTTCCTAAAAAACTGGACGAGAAGGTGGCTTCTCTTCACTTGGGGAAAATTGGAGCTCGTTTGACCAAGTTAACCCCAAAACAGGCGGAATATTTAGGTGTAGACGTCAATGGTCCATTTAAACCAGATTATTACAGGTATTAGTTGAGGTACGATGTATCAGTTGGTTTTGCTCCGTCATGGAGAAAGT
>RFKI01000142.1 GCA_003694355.1 Bdellovibrio sp. | reverse complement strand
GCTATGGTGAAAGTCAAGTGAATCAGGAGGCCGTAAGTCAGACAGCTTTGACCGGCCTTTTTTTAGGGGGAGATAAGCTTTTTCCAGCGAGCTTTTTAAGTTGGGCTCTACATACAGAAGTTTTTATAAATCTTATGGAGATCCCTCCGAATCCACAATATCCTATTTTGACGAATGGAGCTCATGAGATGGAGGTGGGTGGTTGGGTTCGTTATTCGAGAGGCCTTTGGGAGCCTTATGGTTATTTAGGGGTTCGTTATAGAACAGAGGGCCTCTCTTCTTTATTGAAATGGAAAGTGGGTCAGAAAGTTCAGGTGGGTTCTTGGGCTTGGAGTTTGGGACTTCTTGGGGAACATACGGTGATCAAAGATAAGTATTCGGACAACCCTTCAGTGAGAGATTTGGCTTATGGGCGAGCCAATGCTGGGAGTTATTATTTTAATTCCGTTAATCCTTCTTGGTTTGGGTTTTTATTAAGTGGAGAGTATCGATGGACTGAAGTGACAAGGGTTTTTGTTTCTTATGAAGAGAGGTTAAATGGTCAAAAGTCCGCTAAGGGACATGCTTTTCAGGTGGGGTTGAGGTGGCCTCTCTGGATCACTGAAGTGATGGATACCACAGAGACTCAGTTGGAGAAAGGGTTTGAAGTGGAAGATGAGGAGGTTGAAGAATGAGCTTCTTGGGAGCTCTTCTTTTAATTGTGATTCCTTTGCTGGCTTTTGCGATCATGGAAAGTCTTTTGCCTGTAAGAAAAGCTTTGATTGGTGCAGGAGTTGTGGCTTTTGTGGAATTTTCCTTTTCTTATTTCTATTTTAAGGAAGTGGACTCTTTTTCATGGTTTTCTTTATTCTTGCTTCTTGTTTTTATTTCTGTGGCTTATCTAAAAGATTCAAGAAGAGTGTTTTATTTTAAGCCCTCTTTATTGAGCTTTGCTTTTGGTGGTTTCTTGTTGGTCTCCCATTGGTTAGGTCATGATGTTCTTCTAGAAGGTATTGAAAAATATTCCAGGCTTTTGCCGGAAGATAAATATTTGTTATTTCAAACTCCTCAGATGAGGAATCTTTTTCAAATGACAGGGGTCACTGTGGGGTGGGCATTCGTTATGCATGCCATTATTGCCGCTTGGGCGGCCTGGAAGTTAAACCGTTGGTGGTGGTTTTTTATTGCAGGATTAGGTTCTTATGTTTTTATGCTGGGAGGGATGATTGTAGCCTTTGTTCTGGTTTCCTAAAGATTAAGTCCTAACTTGGCACTGTAGACAGGGTCTACATATCGGTCGATTTGTAAGTTAACAAAAAACGGAGAGTAATTCAGGTATATTCCTACAAAGGAATGAAAGCCTTTTACCGTGTTTTTAACGGAGTTATTGGGGAGGACATTTATATTAATATTTGATTGCACATAGTCTCCATGAAAGGTGCCCGTTGCTTGGACTTGTCCTCCTCCAAAATAGAGGGCGAAGTCTTCCACAGTAATGCCCAGTAAAAGCTCAGCACCATAAGATTTTGTACTAAAGACATCTTTCAAATTGCCTTCACTGGCATGAATCAAAAGGGCTAGGTTCATAGGTAAAAACTGAGCTTGAAAAAAAGACCAACGCAAAAGTCCTCCAAACTCAGAGAGATCACTATTTTTGGAGAATGGAATAAAGTGTAAGAAGGTGTCTACATTATTAAAAAGACCTTTGCCTACATAGATGCGCGAAAATACAAAAGAGCTTGTTGGGGAGCTGCCGTCGCCCAGTTGGGAGATTTCAGAGGTGTCAATGTTTTCCATGGATAAAGAAATTTCAAGACCTGAGTAACCTCCAAGAGGATAGGGGGCAGAAAGGATTTTCGTACTGGTTTGCAGCCCCAGAATAGAGGTGACTTCTTTTAAGTCGGACTCCGAAAGGTTTTTAGGGAGCTCCAGAGAAATGGCTTTAAAGGGAAGAGTTATAAAAAAAAGAAACAGAAGAAGAGCTTGCATAAGGGTTATTTTAAGGAAAAGGAGGCGGAGAAGGCAATCTATAAACTAGCTATGGGACTCATTAGGGACATTAACTGTTCTAAGGTGGTTGTTGCCTGCTGTGCGATTTGGGGGTTGTCGGTTGTCTGCGTTAAAGTTTCCAGGCGTTGAATAAAAGGAACAAAAGGGCCTATAT
>RFKI01000141.1 GCA_003694355.1 Bdellovibrio sp. | reverse complement strand
GCTAAAAAATAAAGCCTTCATACGTTCCTTTTCGGTGAATTTCTTCTTTAATTATATGACTTCTTTTCGCTTTTTGCAGAAAAACTCTTTTTTTCAGAGAGAAAGTGTTTTGAATTAAGACGTCTTATAATGAGAAATTCTGGTAAGACTTTTATTTAAGCAACACGTTTTAAAAAGATTGTCCTGCTTGGAAAACTCGATTAAAAGAAAGTGTTATGGCTTACCTTGATCAGATACAATGTATTGACCGGATAGATATTAGAGAAAAGCAGGTGTTTTTAAGGTTGGACTTGAATGTGCCCCTTAAAGACGGTGTCATTCAGGATGACACGCGCATTCAGGCTTCTTTGCCCACCATTCGTTATGCTCTGGAGCAAGAGGCGAAATTGGTTTTAGCTTCTCATCTGGGGCGACCTAAAGGGCCAGGTGATTTAAAGCGCCTTAGTTTGGAGCCTGTGGCTCAAGCTTTGGGGCAACTTCTCGGGGTTGAAGTGATTTTTGTGGAGCAGCCTAACAGTGAAGCGCCTAAAGCCTTATTGCCGACACTGAAACCCAACCAGTTGATCTTACTTGAAAACCTACGTTTTGATGCTGATGAAACAGCCAATGGCGAGGGGTTAGCTCAGGCCATTGCGGAGTATACAGAAGTGTATGTGAATGATGCTTTTGGAGCAAGCCATCGAGCTCATGCCAGCATTGTGGGTGTACCCGCTTTGGTTAAACAAAAGGCCATGGGCTTTTTAATCCAAAAGGAAGTGAGAGCTCTGGAAAAGTTGTTGTATCACGCGGAAAGCCCTTTTGTGATTTTAATGGGGGGAGCAAAGGTCAGTGATAAAATCGAACTGATAGAAAATTTGTTGGATAAGTCGGATGCTCTTCTTGTGGGCGGGGCTATGGCTTACACTTTTTTAAAGGCTCAAGGGGTTTGTGTTGGTGATTCTTTGGTGGAAGTAGATAAGGTTTCTTATGCCAAACAGCTCTTGGAGCGTCTTTCATTAAGAGATGAAAAGCTTTATTTACCAAAGGATCATGTGGTGGCCTCCCATTTGGAGGAGAGGCCTCAAGTGGTGGAAGGAGAGATTCCTGAAGGGCTTAAAGGTTTTGATATTGGTCCGCAGACAATTCAAGAGTACTCAGAAATTTTAAAGAACGCGCGAACCATCTTTTGGAATGGCCCTATGGGCGTTTTTGAAAAGGAAACTTATTCCAAAGGGACCTTTTCTTTAGCCAAGGTGATTGCAGAAAATCAACAGGCTTTTTCTCTAGTGGGTGGGGGCGACTCTGCAGCTGCGGCAAAAGCTTCTGGGTATGCTGAAAAAATGAGTCATATTTCGACAGGAGGAGGAGCTAGTTTGGAGTTCCTTGAAGGGCGCCCTCTTCCTGGGTTGGAAGCCCTTAAGAAAAAAAACCAATAACTCCTAAAGCATGTCTTTCACGGATTGATAGATGTCAAAAAAGCTTTGAGGCTTGAGGCTGGCTCCTCCAACCAAAAAACCATCTACGTCTTTTTGTGAAAAGAGGGCTGGAGCATTAGCTGACTTTACACTCCCTCCATAGAGTACAGGGATATCAGAAATGCCTTTTTCCTTTAGAAAACTTTTGATGGATTGATGCACTTCTTGTGCCTGTTCTGGAGTGGCCACCTGTCCAGTGCCAATGGCCCAAACTGGCTCATAGGCAATAAGAAAAGGAGGCAGCTTATTGGAGAGGAACTGTATTTGCTCTTGAATAACCTGAAGAGTTTGTCCATGGTTTCGTTGTTCAAGGGTTTCTCCCACACAAAGAATGGGGGTGAGGTTGTGTCTGATTAAAGCATGGAACTTTTGAATAACCCATTCATTACTTTCTTTAAAAAAATGACGTCGTTCACTATGTCCAACAAGCCCATAGGAGGCTCCCAGGTGAGCCACTTCCTTGGGAGAGGTTTCCCCAGTAAAAGCCCCTTCATCTTCAAAAAAAGTGTTCTGTGCCCCCCATTTTATTTTTGTTGTCTTTAATATTTCAGCCGTTTGAGGCAAACAGAGAGCCGGAGGAAAAAAGATAAATTGAACATCCTCTGTGACCTGAGACGCTAGTTGGAGAAACTCTTTTAAATAATTGTGGGTTTCTTTGGGCCCAAAGTGAAGTTTCCAGTTTGCAGCAAGAATCATGGTGTCCTTTCTTTTTAAATGGTGTGGAAAAATAAGTTTAACTTTTTTTGCAGCTTCTGTCTCTTTCTTTTTAACTTTTGAAGTTGTCTTAAGGCGCAATTGGGTTTGCAAGAACTGGTGGTGGAAGAAGGCTTTTTGATGTTCTTTAAAGATAAGCTGTACTTTGAAGAGACATAGATGAAATCAAGAATTTCAGACACAAGAGATCGAAACTTTTCAAGTTGTTGTTTTTTATCTGGGGCGAACAGGTGTTTTTGAGCAAACTTAAAGCGTTTGAGCACATGTTCAATAATATTTATTTGTTGATGAATAAATTCTTTCAGAGAGACTTGTGGGTCTTTTAGAGCGGTAGTGAGGTTAACCACTTTATAATCAGAGTGCTTTCCTTCAATAATAGATTGAATAAATTTTCTGTACTGTGAGGCAAAGTCTTTAGTGTTTTGAACAAAGAAACCGTTGTTGGTGTCAGACATGTAACTTCGAATATCCATGTTAGCAGAGCCAATAAAAACATCATTTCCAAAAAGAGACACCTTCGTGTGAAGGGAACGAGAGTCCTCTTCGCTCTCTTTTTTGTATTCAAAGTATGAAAATTGAGCGCCTTTGGAAGACGATTGCTGATTCATTTGAAAAAGAGCTTTTAGTTGAGTGCTTGCTAATGCATTCACAGGGAACAGGTCAGTTGTGGAATAAGAGTTCGTTAAGATAAGAACTTTAACATGTTTGCAGGGCCAGGATCCATCCATCATTTTTCCAAAAGCTTGTAAAATAACAGGAGGGAAGAAAACATAAGCATTATGAAGAATAATGGTTTGGGGATGCTTTTGAGAAGATTGGTAACAGGTGTTTTTAAGAGCTTCAACCCAGAGAGCATGGATGTTTTTGTTGGAATTTTGAGCATTTAACAAACTGGCCCCATATTGTCTTTGGAGAGAGCCTTTTTTAAAAGGCAAGTTTTCCAGATAATAGAAATTCGCTGACAAGAGATCTGAACGGCGGAAATGATCCTGATAGGACGGAGAAGAGAGATTCCATGTGATTCGGGCTTCTTTATCCTGGAGATGATTTCGTTCATAGTCTTCAGCTTTTTGAGAAATCTCTTTTTGTCTTTGAAGGAGCATTTTTTTAAGGGAGATTCCCGATTGGGCAACCAGATTTTGAAAGATTTCTTGAGTGCAGTTCTGGAAAACAAGAGGTTTGGTCTTTTCGTTTTGGCACATCTGTAGACTTTTTTGAACCAGAGCCAGGTTTTTAAGAGGTACAAAGGGAGTGAGCTTGAGTGCTTCTTGGGAGTCCGCTACCATCTTTTTAAAGTTCCAAAGACGTTCAAAAGTTGTTCTTATCTTTTGCCCGTCCTTTGGAGCAACCTGAACCCACATATCAGTGTCCATGAAAATGTATTTTTTCTTTTTAGAGGTGTTAAGGTCATTAACTTTTAAGTGATAGGAGTCTTCAATGTTTCTACCACCAAGCTGTACAATGCGATTATCAACAATCAAAAGTTTGTGGTGAGTGTAGTCAGAGATGAATTGCCAATCTTTGACGTGTCCAGGGTTTTGAACTTCAATGGGTAATGAGTTTCTAATAGCTTGGTAAAGAGGTTTTAGCTTTTCTCCATATAACTGAAAGGCAAGCCATAGTTGAACGCGAGCCAAAAGGCTTTTTTGGACTTTTGATTTCCAAAGAAGTCGTACAAAATCTTTAAGGCCCTTCAAGTCTTCCTTGGAAAAGTCATAATTGTCTTTAGACTTCTCAAGGTTGATTTGTTGTCCCATCACAATGGCTGTTTTTATGGCAGAGGCTTTTTTAGCATAGATGCCAGACAGTAAGAGTTGGGATAAAAAACTGCCATAAGGAGATTGCTTTAAGACCTCTTGGGTAAGGTCTTTTTTATCTTCAGGACAGGTTTCCTGATTTTTGAGGCAAGGAAGTGTCAGGTAGATGGCATCTTTAATAATCAGACGGGTGGGCTTATTGTAGAAGCGAAATTGAATATAAGGTATACCTTTTTCATCTTTGCCGCCTGCGGTCTCCATACTTAAAAAATAATCCATGTTATGAAAATTTGTCAGGTAGTCTAGAAGAATGCGCACATGAACTTGTCGTTCTTTAGCGGCCTTTAAGAGTTCTCTGGAAAAAAAAGAGGAGGTGTAGTCATCGGCGTAAATATAATAGATCATTTCAATGCTTTTTTGTGCCGATTGGATGGCTTTGATTTTCGTTTGAAAGGCCACATCGTTATCCAAAATCACTTTGGCCTTTTGGGCTGAAAAGGGACCCGTGGAAGCCGTTTTTCCCAGGAAGGATTGAGACAACAAAGGCGACTTTTTGTTTTTTTTGAAGGGCGGACGCGCTAAGGTGTTGTTTGAATGCAGGAATATAAAAATCATTAGAAAAAGAGTGAGATATTTCATTTTTGTGGATCCTTCTTTAAGAGGAAATCTAACATGGAAATTCCTCTGATTGGGAGAGAGAAATGTTGTTTTGAAAAAAAGGAAATATTGTAAAAAAACAGGTCAATTATCATTTGAAAGAAATTCCGTCCAAAGGTTTAAAGCCTGATTCAGGTTTTGAGATTCTTCAAAGGAAAGAATATGAGCTTGTGAGAGTTGTTCCAGAGTGTAAAGACCTTCTACAAAGTGGAAGATATTAGCCCCCTTATAAAAGCCCTTGTTCCAAACATATCTATTTAAAGAGCGATAAATGTCTATAAGGGGCCACTGGTAAGCTGAAATTCCAGTGATTTCTATGGCAGCCAAGAGGGCTTGTAAGCTGCGAAATTGGAGGTGTAAATCTGGTTCCTCTTGAACCACCGAGCCGGAAGATAGATTATAACGGCTGTAGATAAAACCTTTTGGAGATTGAACTTTTGAAACCAGGTAGTTAGCAAGCCCTAAAGCAAGAAGACGAACTTGTTCCTGAATGTGCTTTTTTTCGGGAAGTAGGTGTTGGGGGGTCCACTGAAGCGCTTGAAAATACTTCTGAAGAGCTATCAGGAAATCTGCCACATCCCGTGTTTGAATTTGAGAAGTTGGGTTATCTGGGTCTAAAAAGGCGACCAAGGTGGCCAGATTTTCAAATGCCAAATTGGATTGATAGCCAGGGAAAACGGTATTTTGAGGGGTTAAAAAGATAAGAGGGGTTTTTGAGCGTTTTAGGTTTTCTAAGATCACAGAGGCATTTCCTAAAGCCAGCTTAAAAAAGGTTTCTTTGGGAAAGAGTTTTTTGTTTCCAATTTGTTGAGCCATTTGGGGAGAGGCGTCCGAAATGCGTGTTTTACCCAAATAGGTGTCAAAGTCACTTTTTAAAAGAGGAGAGAGGTATAACATGATATTTGAAAACCCT
>RFKI01000140.1 GCA_003694355.1 Bdellovibrio sp. | reverse complement strand
ACTATGTCTGGTGTGAATAAAGTCATGATTATAGGGCGCCTGGGCGCCGACCCTGAAGTAAAAACTGTCAGTTCTGGGCAAACTGTAGCTCGTCTCAGTGTAGCCACCTCAGAGGCATGGACAGATAAAGAAGGGCAAAGACAAGAAAGAACAGAGTGGCATCGCGTGGTTGTTTGGGGTAAATTAGCAGAGCTCTGTGGCCGATACCTTACAAAAGGAAGACAGGTTTTTGTAGAAGGACGTCTTCAAACACGATCTTGGGAAGACCAAGAGGGCCAAAAACGTTATACAACAGAAATTGTTGCCAATAACATTCAGTTCCTGGGAGCCCCTGGCGAAGCTCAACAAAGCGGACCGCAGGCAAGTGCCCAAGATTTTGGCCCAGAGCCTTCTTTTGATCAATCAGAAGAAATCCCATTCTAAAAAAGTACCTTTCCTTATAATTGTATGAATTTCGCCCTCTTCCCCCATGAAGAGGGCCTCTCGTTTCTGGACTTTTTCCCTTTCCCAATACCCTTTATACTATCTCTATGCTTCAAAGTCTTTTATTACTCCTTTTTGCTTTACCCTCTTGCTCTCTTTATAAATCAGAAGCCAGAGCCTGCATTGAAACAGCTTGCTCTCAAGTTTATTCTCAAAACGTTAATATCGCCCAATACTGCTCCCACACAAAAACTCTCCCTCAACCAGGTTCTTTTTTTGCCCCCTCGGCCACATGGAGCCTTCAAAACAACGATTTTTATCGCCTTTCCGTACAACCTCAAGGGACTCATATCCGCTGTGACTTTGACTTCCCCTCTCAAAAAGATTTTTATCAAAGGGCCCCAGAGGCTTATGAAAAAGCCCTTCAATACATTCTGGATATAAGTCCAGAGAGCCCCTAATTTTTACCTTCTCTTTGCTCTTCTCCCCCTCCATGCATAAAATGAAAGAGACCTCAACAAGGGAAAACATCTATGAAAGGGTTTAAAAATTTTTTATTTGTTTTACTTCTCTTTTCTTTTTTTAGTCCAAATCTGTGGTCTAAAGGGCGCGTCAGAAAAGTCAAAGGCAAAAAAGTCTTACTTGTTTTCAAAAAAGAGTCTCCATCCAAAGGTGACATCTATTACCTTTATGACCAAAAGGGACGACGTCGTGGAGCCATCAAAATAAAAAAAGTAAAAGGGAAACGTGCATTTGCCTACCTCCTCAAAGGGAAAGCCAGAAAAAAATGGGTAGCTAAAAAAAGACGACACCGTCGCCGCCATAAATCACATGTGAACCAAACAGCAAACCAAGGAATGGCCCTTCCCAAGCGTTATCGTTGGGGTGTTCTCCTGGGCGGAAAAGTCAACTCCATGCAAGTGTCTTTTGCTTCAACCTCTGAAGAACTCAAAATGAACGCTTTTAACCCTGCGGTTTATGGCCTTTTCGATTACAACCTTACAAAAAGTTTTAATTTAAGAACCCTTCTTGGCTGGGAAGACTTTCAACTCTCTGGTGATCCCCTCACGGCCTGTGGAAATGTCGCCTGTGAAACAAAAATCAGCTACCTTTCTGGAGTGGGATTAGGACGTTATATGATCACCAGTGGTCAAGTTCAACTCTGGGTAGGGCTGGGATTTAATATCCTAATGCCTTTAAGTAAACAGTCTAATGTGATTTCAGAAATTCAAGTGACAACGGCTTTATCCCTGGCAACAGGCCTCGACCTCAATTTTTCTGACATTCAACTGCCTTTTCAGGTGATGTATGGCATCTACCCAGCCAAGGATGGCATTTCTGCTAACTTCATCAGTCTAGCTTTAGGGATCAATTTTTAAAATTTGTAACAAGTTGATACAACCAAATTTCTGAAAACTTGACCTTTTGTCGTCCCTTATGTGACTTTGCAGGAAATCAAGATAGAAACCTGAACGTTGATGGAGAATAACTGTTTTGACAATAAATTTGGCTCTTTCTCAAACTGAGCTGTTCACTGAGTTTTTAAAACGCTCTCGGATGGGCTCTTTTTTCTGCCTTCTTTTATTTTTTCTTCTGAATTACATGACCGATTATTACAAATTTTTTT
>RFKI01000139.1 GCA_003694355.1 Bdellovibrio sp. | reverse complement strand
GGGCAGTTAAGGTGAGTGGATTTGAAAAATGCTATGAAAGTTTTTTGTTTTTTAAACAGAAAATGTCACTTCTTAAAAGAGATGCAAACAAGAGACCATAGTGAAAATGACTAATTTGTGTTCTTTGTTGAAGATTTTTCATCTGGTAAATCCAGATAAACTTCTGCGGGCAGGTCTTTTTTGCTCTTGGCTCCCATGTTCTCCAGTTTTTTGGCTTGAACGAGCACACGACTTTTAAGTCGTGAAAAGCCTTTGTCGTATTCTGTTTTGGCTTTTTCAAGGCTTTTGCCCACTTGTAGGTAGGCATCCATAAAATCACAAACGCGTTTATGAAGTTCTTTGCCCGCTTCAGAAATTTTTTGAGCATTTTCAGCCAGGCGTTCTTCATTCCAACCATACCGAATGACTTTGAGAAGGCCAATTAAGGTGGGGGGAGAGGCAATGAGAATTTTTCTTTCCAGAGCATACTCTATAATGTCAGGTTCTGCCTCTAAGGCCGCATAAAGAAAGGATTCATTGGGTAAGAAGAGAACGGTGAAGTCTGCAGAGTTTTTAAATTGTTCTGCATAGTCTTTTGAGGAAAGTTTTCGAATGTGTTCTTTGATGTGTTTTCCATGGCGGGCCATTTCTGCCTTTCTGAGTTCTTCATTGGGGGCTTCCAGGGCCGACATAAAAGCATCCAGGGGAGTTTTAGCATCCACGATGACAACACGACCTCCAGGCATTCGAACAGTCATATCTGGGCGAAAGGCCCCATCTTCAGAGGTGTTCTGGAAGGTGACATCGGCATACTCGGACATCCCGGCAATTTCAATGCAACTTTTAAGCTGAAGTTCTCCCCAGCGGCCTCTAACATGTGGTTTTTTCAGGGCATTTTTAAGAGCCGCAGTCTCTTCAGTGAGTTTGGCATTGAGTTCAGCCACTCGTTTAAGTTCATTTTCTACTGTAACATAAGATTTTTGTCGCTCCTTTTCTAGGAGGTTTATATATTGATGGTATTGGTGGAGTTGTTCTTTAAGGGGCTCTATAAGCTGTGAAATGGATTGGGCTTTTTGATCCAGCAGGTGTTGGCTTTGAACTTGCTCTTTTTCCAGAAAGGCTTTGGCTAAATTAAGGAATTGTTGGTTACTGCCTTCAAGGGCCTTTTGAGCCATGTCGCCAAACTTGAGCTCCAGCAGGTTCAGTATGTTTTCTTGAGTCCTCTCCCGGTCTTCTAGCTGTTGTTGAAGGGCCTGGTTTTGAGCTTCTAGTCGAATTTTAGACTCCTTTAGTGATTTCAGTTTCTTAAGTGATATGAGCCAAAGTGCTAACAAAAAGGCCAGACAAAGGCTTAGAGTGATGGTGATTGGATCCATGATCTCCCCTCTTTATGAGAGATTTAGCATGGGAGGCTCTGTGGGGGTAGGGGTAAGTGCCGAAAAATGTTTGTTTTTTTGTTATTTTTTCCGGGATAACGGAGAAGGTTATGAAATATGTTTGGGGATATGGGCAGATCAACGGGTTTTTGGGGGGATTTACGTTTTTTTAAAACTAGATAACTGGTTCGCAGTGATTTTCTTAGGAGTGTAGTTACTTTCTTGTAAATAAGACTTCTGTCTTTTATAAAAAACATAATCATTTCAGTAAGTTTCATTTTTCACCCTTTCATTAAATCCCAGAAGAGGAGAGGATTTTCTGTGCGTTTTTTTTCCTTTAAGCCTTCCTCGTAACTTGGAGAACTGAGCAGCATTATTATGTTCTCTTAGCATTATCTGTACAGGCTTTGCTTCAGCTTAAAGTCAGCGTTTTTGGCATAGAGCTTGATAAAGGGTTTAGAGAGGATGTTTTTAGGAACGTTGGTTGTAAGGAGCGAGTAAGAATGAGAAAAAACCTCAGCAGCAAGAAGATACTTTTAAAGACATTTGTGGTTTGTGGCCTTTTTCTTATGATTTTTTCTCAACAAGGATGGGGAAAAGAGACGTCGTCTTTGCTGAGCTTTAAGCAGTGGAAATTGCAACAGATCTCTTCAGCTCAGAACCAGTATGCCAGATTATATAATAGAACAAAGGTGAATGGAGAGGCGGCAACTGAAAAGCTGCATCAACAACTCTTAAAGGCTAAAAAAAGTGTAGAGATTTCAAGAAGTTTTGGTGTTGAAGAATATGTGGAGGTGTATCTCAAGCAACAATCTCTTAATGATCAAAAGATTCTTCAGTTTGTGAAGCAAAGTGATCCAGAGGAGATGAGCCAGATTTTGAAGTACCTTTTAATGCGAAGCATTAAAGAAAGAAAAGAAGAGGTCGGGAACCATCTGAGCTTGGAAAAGAGAATTTCATCCACTCCTTTGCAACCATTTTCCATTAAAAATTCCAGTTACTTAAGACACCTTGTTCCAGCAACTCAAATGAGGACAGGGGTTTTTTTCAGAAAATGAGAGAAAAATGAGAGAAATAATAAAAGGGTAACTTGACAGTTCTTAAAGAGTCTTCATATTGAAAGCGCTTTTGGTTAATGGGTGGTCTTTATTTAAAGAGGTTTGTTTTTCAGCAAGGCCCACCATGCTTAAAAAGTTAAAATTTAAGAGAGTTTAAAAAAATCAAAAAAATAGAGGAGGTAAAAATGGCACAACCTAATGTTCGCCCTCTACACGATCGAATCCTTGTGCGTCGATTGAAAGAGGATACTAAAACTGCAGGAGGAATCATTATTCCAGACACAGCGCAAGAAAAGCCCCAGAAAGGTGAAGTTGTGGCAGCCGGAAAAGGTCGTATCACTGAAGATGGAAAGCAGGTTCCTTTGGAAGTGAAGGCTGGTGATAAGGTTCTTTTTAGCAAATATGCAGGAACTGAGCTGAAGTTTGAAGGTGAAGAGTATTTGATGATGAGAGAAGACGACGTTTTGGGAATTTTAAACTAACTTAAAAGGGGAATGACTATGAGCAAGGAAATTCGTTTCAGTGAAGATGCAAGAAATTCTATTTTGAGAGGAGTGAACACTCTAGCCAATGCCGTTAAGGTCACTTTAGGTCCAAAAGGACGCAATGTGGTTATTGAGAAATCCTTTGGAGCACCTTTGATTACAAAAGATGGTGTGACTGTGGCTAAGGAAGTTGAGCTGGAAAACAAATTTGAAAACATGGGTGCTCAAATGGTGAAAGAAGTGGCTAGTAAAACCAATGATGATGCCGGTGATGGAACCACAACAGCTACTGTGTTGGCTCAAGCTATTTTCCGTGAAGGTTCTAAGATCGTAGCTGCTGGCCATAACCCCATGGAAATTAAAAAGGGAATTGATAAGGCTGTTGCTGCTGTTAAGGAAGGCCTTACAAAAATGGCTAAAGCCGTAAAGAGCTCTGAAGAAGTGGCTCAAGTGGGAGCTATTTCAGCTAATAACGATAAAGAAATTGGAAAAATGATTGCAGATGCTATGGATAAAGTCGGGAAAGAGGGAGTGATCACTGTAGAAGAAAGCAAAACAGCGATGACTGAATTGGAAGTTGTGGAAGGAATGCAGTTTGATAGAGGGTATCTTTCTCCTTACTTCATTACAGATGCTGAACGCATGGAAGTGGTTTTGGAAAACCCCTATATTTTAATCCATGATAAAAAGATCAGCTCCATGAAAGACCTTCTGCCTGTGCTTGAGCCTGTGGCCAAGCAAAGCCGTCAACTGTTAATTATTGCAGAAGACGTTGAGGGAGAAGCTCTGGCTACTTTGGTTGTCAACAAACTAAAAGGTGTTCTTCAGGTGGCAGCCGTTAAAGCTCCAGGATTTGGTGATAGAAGAAAAGCCATGCTTGAAGATATTGCCATCTTAACTGGAGGAACAGTTATTAGTGAAGAAACAGGCCGCAAGTTAGATCAAGCAACTCTTGAAGACTTGGGTCAAGCTAAGCGTGTTGTGATTGACAAAGACAACACCACCATTATCGATGGACAAGGCGAGAAGAAGAATATTGAAGCTCGTGTGGCTCAAATTCGCACTCAGATTGAGGAAACCACTAGTGACTATGATAGAGAGAAGTTGCAAGAGCGTTTGGCTAAATTAGCAGGTGGTGTGGCCGTTATTCATGTGGGTGCTCCTTCTGAAGTAGAAATGAAAGAGAAAAAAGCTCGTGTGGAAGATGCTCTTAATGCAACTCGTGCTGCTGTTGAAGAGGGAATTGTGCCTGGTGGAGGAACAGCTCTATTAAGGTCTTCTGCTGTGATTGACTCTTTAGAGCTTTCTCAAGGAGAAGCTTTTGGAGCTCAGATTGTAAAACGGGCTTGTGAAGAGCCTATTCGTCAGATCGCTTTTAACGCAGGACTTGATGGTGCCATCGTTATTGATAAGGTTCAAAACGGAAAAGGCGATAGTTTTGGATTCAATGCTCTTACAGAACAATACGAAGACCTTGTAAAAGCTGGAGTGATTGATCCTGTAAAAGTGATCCGATGTGCTCTTGAAAATGCGGCTTCTGTATCTTCTCTTATGTTAACCACTGAAACCATGATTGCAGACAAACCTAAAGAAGAAAATGCAGGAGCAGCAGGTGCTGGCGCTATGGGCGGAGCAGGAGGAATGCCTCCTATGATGTAAAAAGCTTTTTCAAAAAAAGCACCATTTAAATCAAAAGCCTAAAAGGCCTAAAGCCAAAAAGCTTTAGGCCTTTTTTATTACTTTAATTAAAAGATTTTATTTAAAAGAGATAGAAAAGTCCTGCAGTCAGAGTGGTATGGTTTCGAGAGGAACTGGTTGCTGCACCTCCAGAGAACTTTGAAGAGTAAAGTTCGTAATCTAGAGAGCCTTCAGCCTTCAGATTAGAGTAAAGCCTTTTTGAAACCAGGAAGCTGAACTGATTAATTGTATTAGTGCTCTTTCCTGAAGAAGAAGGAGTCTCTGTGAGTTTGGGGTTCAGTATAAAGAAAAGTTTTGTGCCGATGCTCCAAGAATGGTCCTTTGTGATGGGATAAGAGCCTGATACTCCCAGTTTGAGGCCATCGTATTTCATTGTTGTAAACCCTGAGTTGGTGTCATCAACAAGGAGTTTATAACTGGAAAAACCTGCAAGAAACTCAATATGGGGCCCCCAAAGGGAAGGTCCGAGACGCAAATTGTATCCAGCTAATAATTCATGGGAGCTTAGAGAATAAGACAGATTTGAGGGGCTTCCTCCCGATTGGGGATTTTTGGTTTCCAAAATGCCTTGTCGAATTAAAGCATGAAGGGACCAGCGGGAGGTGAGCCAGAGTTCTCCTTCTAAAGAAACGCTGGGATAAAAAGAGTCACTGGCTGACAGTTCTTCAGAAGATAGGCTCATGGCTCCTCTAAAACTTCCGGCTCCTAGGCGAACACCAGCTTGCCCAAAAGTGGGGGGCCTTTGAGGAAGCCAAGGGGCAGGTTTATGACCAAAAGTGATTTTGCTTCCAGGAAGGGAGAGCAATTTTTCTTTAGGGTTAAGGTCTTTGGTTAGAGAAAGAGTGTTTGTGTATTGTGTACGATGAAGTCCTGAAACTTTCGCTAGTTTTTGTATAGCTCCGGGCTCGATTTCGGTGATAATTTTTCCAAAGCTGAGAGTTTTATCTACCTTTAAAATGCGGAGGCGCCCAATAATTTCTTTTTCAGCGCTAATAAGAAATTTAAACTTAGGGTGACGATGAAGTTTTATGATTTGTACAACCGGAAGAGTTTGTCCAAACCGAAGACCATCTTCTTTTCCAAGATTAAGAGTTACTCGTTCTCCTTGGCGACTCAGAACCAGTCCATCATAGGGAATTCTTTTTTTAATCTTGTTTAAAAGATTTGAAGTCATCTTTTTAATGTCATTTAAAGCAAAAATTTTCTTTCTTTTTTCTTTAACATGGATGAGTAAAGAGCCATCTTTTGAAAGAAATAAATACATGTCGGTTAAGATTCCAGAAGGCCCTTTAGTGATTCGAGCTGCAATAAAGGCATCCAAGTTAGACTTTTGTCCAATTTTTTTAACAAGTTGAGGGTTGTTTATAAAATCTTCGGGGGGGTGTATGGGGCCCACTGCATGGAAGGGTTTTAAGTTCCATTGATGACTTTGAGAGAGTGACTCTTTAACATAATCTTCCAAAGGTCGAGCATAAATTCCCTTTGTGTTATCAAAAAAAGGTAGGACAGCAATATTTTGAATTGTGATAAGACTGTCAAAAGGGTTCTGATACTTTGTTTGTCCACCAATGACTTTTTGAGGAAAGGCTTCAAGGGGAATCCATAACAAAAAAAAGAAAAGAAATTTGATCATATAAATATATTCTCTTTTAAATTTTTACTGGTCAATTTTTTGAAAGTTTTTTCCGATGTAAAGATTATGAAATACTTCCTATTTTTGGTTTTTCTCTTCAATGCTATTATATTAAGGGCTCAAATTGATCCAAGCACCTCTATTTTGCTAAGGGGCTCGGACAAAAGTCTAGAGGACGAATATTTTAACTCTAAACGTTTTCAAGTAAAGCCGCAACCGAAGAAAGCAAAGAAGAAACAGTCCGTAGAGGCTTTTCCTTCTTCAAGCAAAGATAAACAAAACTTTAATGCTTATGAAAAACAAAAAGCAAGAAATGGCAGTGGAGAAGAAAAGAAAAAGAACATGAGTTCTGCAAACAAAGAACTGGAAAAAAACGCAGTAAATGTAGAGGAGCGTTTGGACTTTAAAGACTTGGAAAAAATTATCGATATCAAAAAGATAGCACAGGAAGTTAAAAAGACCATTCTTGGAGGGAGTGAAGAAAAAGTTTTTTCTTATAGAAATTTCTTGGAAAAGACAGATCCGAGAAACAATGTTGTTGAAGTGAGTCTTTATCCAATGATTTATTATACAGATTCGTCGAGTTCTTACTGGTATCATCGATATTCTCTAAGGGGACCTGGATTTGGGGGGGATGCTCAGGTATGGGTAACCCCCTTTTTAGGTGTTCGACTTTCCTTTTTATCTTCTTTGGGTGGACAGATTCGTGAAGCTGTCGATAAAGAAGATCGAATTCTTGCAGAGGAGAAGTGGTATGGAGCTGGAGTGCGCATCCGTCGTGTTTTTGGTCTTTCTCAAATGTCTAAAAGTTTAACTTATGGCTTAGATTACTTTGAATATAATTTTAATGTTTTAAAGACCGCAGATAATAGAGTAGGACTCAAGGTGATGGGACCACGTCTTAATATGAACTTGGAGTGGCCGAAAACAAAAAGCTTTTATTGGTTGATGGGAGTAGAGGCTTTAATTGGAGGGCGCAGTCAGGAAGTGAAAACAGCTTTAGATTTAAAGTCTGGGGAAATTTCACAAACATTTATGGTCGGGTTTTCTTTTGGAGGTAAAATGATTTTGAGCCGTCAAAAACAACTTTTTTGGAAAGTTTCTCATCGAATGATACAAACGTTTTACTCTGGAAAAGCCAATCACTCAGACCCTCTTTCGGGGCAAACTCCATCAGGGGTAGATGTTACACAAGGAACTAGCTGGTTTACAATTGGTGTGACGTGGGGGAATTAGTTTTCTTCTTTTTCCAATAAATGTAAGTGCCCACAAATGCAAAAAGAGTAAGAAAGATATAAGCATTAAATTTTTTTGCCAAAACTAAAGCTTGTTCAATGGCCTCCGGGTTTGTGCTCATCTGGCGTCCAAACCACCATCCTAGCATGATCCAGAGAGGGATACTGAGAAGGGATGCTAAAAAATCAAGGAAAATAAAAATAAGAGGATTGACTCCCATAATGCCAGCTGTAAGAAAAATGGGAGAACGCAATCCAGGCAGAAAACGGGCTGTAAAGCAAATGAACTTGGAGTTATTAAGAATTTTTTCCCTGGATTTTTGAATGCGTTTTTCAGTAAAAATTTTTCGAAAAACAGGGAGTTTAAAAGCTCGATATCCTAATTTTCTTCCTAGAAAGAAGAGAATGCTATCACCCATTAAAACGCCTATAAAGCCAGCCAGAAAGGCACCTGTCAGGTGAATATTACCAAGGCCAGCTAAAAGTCCTGCCGCCAGTAAAGTGATATCTTCAGGAATGGGAATGCCAAACCCACAAATGAGTAAAATTCCAATAATGATTGAGTAGGCTGTCAATCCACTAAAGATAGACAAAAAAGAAATGAGCTTTTGTGAGAAACTAGCCATGGCATAAATCTATTTGGGTTTTATAGTGGTATGACCTTATAATATTTTTTATGGGAATAAAACTGGTTATTGTAGATGATGCCCCTTTTATGCGAGAAGTTATAAGGCATCTTCTTGAGGGTGAAAAAATAGAAGTGGTTGGAGAGGCTAAAGACGGTCAGGAAGCTGTTGAGGTTATTTTGAGACATAAGCCTGATGTGGTTTTAATGGATATTGTGTTGCCAATAAAAACAGGCCTTCAGGCGACCAGAGAAATTTTAAAAAAATGTCCAGAAACGAGAGTGATAGCCTGCTCTACGGAAAGTCATGAGGATATGGTTTTAAAAGCCCTTGAGGCTGGTTGTGAAAGCTTTATTGCAAAGCCTTTTAAAAAAGAGGAACTTGTAAATGCTATTTTGAATTTAAATCCATCTTCTGAAAAGGAGAGAAAAAATGAGTAATCTATTTTATTTTTTTAAAAGTTTGGTCTTAACGTTTGTTTTTGTTTTTGTCTTGCAGATTAGAATTGGAAATCAGTCTTTGGAAGACAGGGCTTTATTTTGGATTCATGATTCTCAAGTTATGGTCCCTTTGCAAGAAGTGGCTGAGGGAGGTGTTAAAATTCTTCAGCGAATGTGGGATACGCTCACTCGGGGACTCCAGAGGAACTTTAAAGAGAAATTGAGTTGGGAAACAAGGCCTGGAGAAAGAGAGTTGATACAGATTAAAAGAAGTGCTCAGTATCTGATGAAACGGGTGCAGACACGTTCCGATCAAGAAAACACCCAAGAGCAGAAACAACATCAAAGGGATTATTTAGACTCCCATCAGCCTGACCGAAGATAATTCTAGGTTGTAGCTCGGCCCTTCTTATAAGACTTGTTTTTTCTTTGTTGCTTTATATTTAAAGTGGTTTGTACTCTTTGAAGAGTATCAGAAGCTTTTTTGTTAAGGCTTTTGGAGCAACTTCGATTAGACATGCCTGTTCCAGCTAAACCGGGTAGGCTTAGGCTGCTTAGGACTATAGAAAATACTAAAGTTTTTAAAGCTTTCATTTTAACCTCCTCTTTCACCTTTTTATAGAAGCGAAGCTTGTGCCAAAAACCTCAAGTTCACGAGTTTCATTTTTTGCATTAATATCAATAAGTTACATGGATCTTTTCTTCGGGCGTCTCAAATTGAGACGCCCGGGAGAGGGAAGTGACGAAATGGGGCTCTCAACTGTCTAAGTTTTATCTAAGGAGAGGAGTGATGGAAAGCTTGAGCTTTTTATGATTTCTGAGCACAACAATTTCTGTTTTTTTGCCTGGTACAAGAGCTTTGAGAGAGGCGACGTAGTCATAAATGGATCGGATGGGTGTGTTGCCCAATTCAACGATAATATCCCCTTTCTTTAAACCAGCTTTTTGAGCGGGACCATTATTGATGACACCAGAAAGAGCAACGCCCTGGATATTATCTTGGGTGTAGTCAGGAATGGTCCCCAGATAAGTTCGAAAACCTTTATTGCGTGGGCTAGGGGCTATATCAGACACTTTGTGATAAGGGAGGGAGAAATTTTTTGTGGCAATCATTTCTGTGATTTGCTGGATATATTGAATCACTTTGGTTGTTTCAGGAATGGTGATTTTATCTGCAGTATCTCTAGGTGTGTGATAATCTTCATGAGAGCCTGTAAAGAAATTTAAAATGGGAGTTTGAGCTAAATAGAAAGAAGTGGAATCTGTGGGCAAGTAGGGAGAATAGAGAGCTTTTATGGGCAAAGGATTTTGAGCTGCCATTTGTTCCAAAAGCAGGGGCCATTGTGGGCTAGAGCCAACACCTTGAACAAGGAGTTTTCCTTGAAAACGTCCAATCATATCCATATTTAGATAAGCACTGATGTGATATTTATTTTTATATTTTTTTACAAAATGAGAAGAGCCAAGGTTGCCTAACTCTTCCCCTGACCAGATTGCAAACAAGATATTTTGTTTGGGATGAAAGAGTTTTTGAGAGTAAGCGCTGGAAAAATAGTGGGCCAATTCCAGTACGCCAGCCATTCCTGAGGCATTGTCATCGGCTCCGTAATGAATGAGGTCCTTGTCTTCGCTAGTGGCGCGTGAAGAAGGGGGATGCCCTTTCCCAAGATGATCTCCGTGTGCTCCAATAATAAGAGTTCTTTTAGCGCCTGGCACCTTTAAAAGAGCCAGCGTGTTTCTTGCTTTAGATATACGTTGGAGAATCTCAATATGTCCCTTTAGGGGTAGGGATAATTGAACGGTCTGAATGGGTGAGCC
>RFKI01000138.1 GCA_003694355.1 Bdellovibrio sp. | reverse complement strand
TATCTCTGCAGAAAAAGGGTATAATTTAAGGCCGTTAGGCCCTCAAGATTCTTCATATTTGTTTGTTGATATGAAAAGTGATCAAAAGACGAAGTGTAGGTTGTTAGAGATTTATCAAATGCCAACACCTTAAAGAGATTAAGAGTCATTTTAAGGAAATCAGTTTTAAAAAAAGAAAAACAAGGTTAATGATTTTGAGCTTTTTGCATTCTAAATGTTGGAAATAATAAAGAAATGAAAATAAGACCCTTATAAGAAGAAGAGATAGGGCGCTTTCCCTATCTCTCTAGAAATGTGACTATTTTACAATTTTTTGAATAATAGATGTGTGAACACCAGCTTGTTTTTGTAGCTCTTTTTGATACTTCAAGGCGTTACTTTGAGAGGGAAAAAGACCAATACTGACCCGGTACCAGGTTTTTCCTTTTACTTGGGCAGGAACAAAAAAGGCCTGAAGGCCTTTGCTCTTAAGGCGAGCGGCATGTTCTTTGGCTTCTTTTTCTGTGGCATAAGAGGCTACCTGAATGGTGTACTTTCCTATGGCAGAGCTTGCCACACTGGGAAGTGTGCTGGCCAGTTTTCGTTTAGGAATATCTTTAGATGGAGCTTTATCATGAGCAACCCTGTTTGCTGCTTCCATAGGAGAAGTATGATGCTTCATTTCTTGGTGGTGAGAGGACGGGGTAGAGTGCTCTGCCATTTTAGCATGTTCTTTAGAGTGATCTTGTTTGGAAGAGTGCTCTTCTGTGGCTTGATGATGTTCAGCCACTTGGGATTCTTTTTCATGCTGATTGTGTGATTTCTTTGGTTCTTCTTCTTCATTTTCAGGAGAGGTATACTTGGTGTACCCTTCTGGGGTTGTATGATTTTCTTTATGAGAAGCTTCTTTGTGAGATTCTGTTTTTTCTTCGTCTTTGAGGAACTCTTCAGCAAGGCTTTCAGCTTCCTCTTCTGAAATGGCTTCTTCTGTGCTGGCTGTAGAACGATTATATTCTTCTGTTGTTTGAGCTTGCTTAATCTCTTGCTTTGTAAACTGTTCACCTACAAAGGTTCCCACAGAAAAGGAAAGTAGAGATATCAGAAAAATAAGCATTAGCTTAACAACCGTGTCTGCTTTATTGCTTTTATCAGCCATGAACCCCTCCCCTCGGAAATGGTCTATTTGTTTTCGTCATTTACTATACTATACCCTCAAAAATAGAGGGTCAATGAATCAAACCCTTGACAAGAGACCATAGGCGGGCATTGTAGAAACATGGAAAGAAGATTGAATGACTTAATGTCAGGGGCTAAAAAGGCCGCTCTTTTGGGAAGAGATGTCTTGTTGCATTATTTTAAGGATATTAAGCATATTAGTGAAAAGGCCAAAGCTGGACTTGTGTCTGAGGCTGATACGACGAGTGAAGAAGTCATTATTCATTTTTTAAAAGAGGCATTCCCTGAAATTGGATTTATTGCAGAGGAAGACTCTTTTAAAAAGAAAAAACTTTCTTGGGAGCAGGAACGACAAACTGGAAAGTTTTGGATTATTGATCCTCTTGATGGAACGACAAATTATATTTATGGCTTTCCAGTTTATTGTATAAGTATTGGACTTTTTCTGGAAGGGCAAACCAAACTGGGAGTTATTGATGTTCCTTCCTTAAAGACCACTTATACGGCAATAAAAGGGGAAGGGGCTTATAAAAATGACATTCCAATAGAGGTGAGTCAGCGAAAAATGTTAGAGGAGTCCCTTCTGGCAACAGGATTTTACCATGAAGACGAACCTTTTTTGGAAGAGCAGATCAAGATCTTCTCTCAATTAGTTAAAAAAGCAAGAGGAATTCGACGGGCTGGTGCTGCAGCCTTTGACTTATGTATGGTTGCAGAAGGCGTTTTTGATGCTTATTGGGAAAGAAACTTAAAACCATGGGATACTTGTGCTGGTGAACTTTTGGTCAGGGAAGCTGGTGGTGTTGTGACGACTTATGAGGGTTCTCCTTATAGTCCATTTGGTTCCAGTATTCTTTCTGGCAATGCTTTAGTTCATAAAGAGCTTTTAGAAGTCATTCGGCCTATTGTTGTTCCTTCGTCCTAAGGCCTGTCAAAATTACGTTTGCTCTTCTTTTGTTTTGAGTCAAATTTCTGTTTTTCTCTTGGTCGAGGTCAAACCTTTTTACAGAAGAAAACCTTTAAAATTTTGTTTTATCTTATAAATCGCAACAGAAGTCGAGTTGGCATCTGAGTTGCTCTAAATATTTTTGAGTATAAATCAGATGAACTTTTGTCTTGTCTTTAGGGGGACCAATGGCTGAAGAAAATGCTGCAGAAAATACTGCTCCATCCGGTGGGGGACAGCAAAAGCCCACATTATTTATTATCTTGGCTATTATTAATATGCTTGTTGTGGTTGGCGTTGGTGTGATGGTTTACATGGGGAAAAAGAAAGAAGAACAAAAAGTGACAATTGATGATGTAATACAGGGCGAAAAAAAAGAAGAGGAAAAAGAGGCAAAGTCTGAAGAATTTATAGGGAAATTGGTTCCTATGGAAACTTTTTTGTTTAATTTGGCGCAAAGTCGCGGACGCAAAATTGCAAAGTTAAATATGGAGTTTGAGGTGAGTAATGCTGAAGTTCAAAAAGAGATTTCAGAGTTAAAGCCAAAGATTAGAGATATGATTATTGTGATCCTTTCCAGTAAAACCTATGCACAAATTTCCACAGAAGAAGGAAAAGAAAACTTAAGGAAAGAAATTCGAGACAAGGTAAATTTGTTTTTAACAAAAGGACGCATTAAGAGAGTTTACTTTACTTCTTTCATTTATAACTAATAAGGAGAGTGCATGAGTCAGGTTTTATCACAAAGCGAAGTTGATGCTCTGCTAGCTGCTGTCTCTGAAGGAGAACTGGGGGAAGGAGCTGAAGGTTCTGAGAGTTTTGGCACGAGTGATGATAAAGTTGTTGTTGTCTATGATTTAACCAGTCAGGACCGAATTATTCGAGGCCGTTTGCCTCAACTAGACGTCATTTATGAAAAATTTATGAGGTCTTTTCGGGTTTCGCTTTCTTCAGCATTGAGAAAAATTGCAAGTTTAAATCATGCAAGTACGGACTTTCTTAAGTTTGGAGAGTTTATTAACACTTTGCCTATGCCCACTTGTATGAGTGTTTTAAGATTTAATGCACTTAGAGGGTCCGCATTGCTAGTTATTGAAAGTAAATTGGCTTATGCTCTTGTGGATAATTTCTTTGGTGGAGCTGATCGCCCTTATACAAAAATAGAAGGAAAGGATTTTACTCCCATTGAGCTTGAGATTATTAAGAAAGTGGTCAACATAGCCATTGACGATCTGGAAGAAGCTTGGTCTTCCGTGGAGAAGATAGATTGTAGTTTTTTGAGGACAGAAATAAACCCTCAATTTGTGGGAATTGTTCCTCCTACAGATATTGTAATTGCTTCCACTTTTGACGTGGAACTGGAAAATGCGAATGGAACAATCACTTTAGTGATTCCTTATTCAACTATTGAGCCTATTAAGCAAAAATTATCATCGGGATTTCAAGTTGAGTCAGATCAAACGGATAAAAAACTTTGGACCTCTACTATAGAGGAGCAATTAAAAGGAACAGAAGTAGAGATTAAGGTGGATTTAGGAAGTACAAATATTACTCTTGAACAATTAATGGAATTGAAAGTAGGAGATGTCATTCCTTTGAACCAGGACAGTACGGGGGAGCTAGATATTCAAGTTGAGGGGGTTAAAAAGTTTAAAGGCTATTATGGTATTCATCATGGAACCGTAGCTGTTCAGATAACAAGACCAATAACTAAATAAGGATAAGGAGAAAAACATGGCGGAAGACTCAGCAGTAAAAAAAGATGAGACAGCGCCAGAAACAGAGGCTCAGAATCAAAATGTAGAAGGGGCTGAAAGTTCTGGTGGTGACGTTTCCTCTGGAGAGAAAAAAGCAGAATCTTCTGAGGGACGAAACTTAGATCTCATATTAGACATTCCCTTAAAAGTTACTGTGGAACTCGGAAGAACAAAAATGGTTGTAAGTGAGCTGTTGAATTTGGGTCAAGGAAGTGTGATTGAGCTATCCAAGTTGGCAGGAGAGCCAATGGAAGTGTTAGTGAATGATAAGTTAGTGGCGAGAGGAGAAGCTGTTGTGGTGAACGAAAAATTTGGTGTTCGCCTTACAGATATTATATCTCCTACTGAGCGTGTAGAGCAGTTGAAATAAAGGGAGTCATTTATGAGATTTATTATATTCTCTCTTGTTTTTTCTGTTGCTTTTTCTTCCTTTGGGCAGTCTGACAAAAGAAATTTTGTTAAAAAAATTTTTGTTAATAAGTTAGGCGAAGAAGGACTCATTGAAAATC
>RFKI01000137.1 GCA_003694355.1 Bdellovibrio sp. | reverse complement strand
GGTCTTAAAAAAGAAAGGAGAGAGGATGTTACCGATTATTTTGTCTGGGGGAAGTGGTACACGTCTTTGGCCTGTTTCGAGAGCTCACTATCCAAAGCAATTTTGTGAGTTTTATGATCAATCCTTCTTAAAAAACACACTTGAAAGGCTAACTCCACATGGTTCTCCATTGATTATTACTGTAGAAGATATGAAGGCTCTTACAGAAAAAACGCTTCAAGAGATGGACTCTTCGGGGAGGGTTATTTATGAGCCATATGGGAAAAATACAGCACCTGCTGTGGCTTTGATTTGTCACCTTTTAACTTTGCAAGGACAAGAAGAGGAGGTTATTGGCATTTTTCCGGCAGACCACCTTATAACAAATACAAAAGCTTTTCATAAGGCACTATATTTGGCTGAGCAGTGTGCTTTAAAAGGGCAAGTGGTGACTTTAGGCATACAACCTCGTTATGCAGCTACAGGTTATGGTTATATAGAAGTTGAAGATCGAATTTTTTGCGAAAATGACTACAAGGCTTATTTTGTGAAGGGATTTCATGAGAAACCTTCCAGAGAGAAAGCTGAAACATTCATCCGTTCTGGTCATCACTATTGGAATGCTGGGATGTTTGTTTTTCAAGTGAAGAAGATGGCAGAGCTATTTGATCAGTTGATGCCTGAACTGTGGTCTAAAATTCAACAAGTGAAAGAGGACCTGAGTAACTTAAAGATTGTTTATGCTAATGTAGAGTCTATTAGTCTTGATTATGGTATTATGGAAAAACTTCAAGAACAGGTTTGCATCCCTTGTGATATAGGTTGGAGTGATGTGGGGTCGTGGGATGAAATTGCTCGATTGGCTGATGAAGTGCCAGAATTGAAACAGGAAACGAGGGCCATTGTTTCTTCAATAGACTCTTTGGATAATTATGTGTTTTCCCTAAAAAATAAAGTTGTTGGTTTAGTTGGCGTGGATAATCTTATTGTTGTAGATACTCCAGATGCTTTGTTGATCTCTAAAAAAGGTGAATCTCAAAAGGTAAAAGACCTTGTAGAAGCCATGCGAAATGAAGGCTTGCCTGAAGTGATGGATCATCCCTTTGAGACGAGACCATGGGGACGTTTTGAAATACTTTATGAAGGGGACAAATTCAAGGTTAAGAAGATAACAATAGATGAAGGAAGACGTTTATCATATCAATCTCATAAAAAAAGAAGTGAGTATTGGACCATTGTTCAGGGATGTGCTGAGGTGACTTTAGATGATAAAGTTCGTCGTCTAGAGGCTGGCGAATCTATAACTATTCCTCTTCAGGCAAAGCATCGAATTTCAAATGTTGGTAAGGGTCCATTGGTTTTTGTAGAAGTTCAGACGGGGGAGTATCTTGGAGAAGATGATATTGTTCGTTATCAAGATGATTACGGTAGAAACTAGAATAGCTAGAGCGGGCTAAATCATTCTCAAAGAATCTTGGCCCAAGTTTGAGTGATTGAAAACTGTGAGAGAATATATTTTAAAATGGCTGTTATAGGGACGGCTAAAAACATGCCTGGTATTCCCCAGACAATACCCCAGAAAAGTAGGAAAAAAAGAATAGAAGTTGGGCGTAGTCCTAGTTGATCACCCATTAGTTTGGGTTCAATAAAGTTTCCAATGGTCATTTGAATGGCGCTAGGAATTAATAGCACATAAATGAGCTGCCAACTAATACCAAATTGAAGGAGAGCTATTGGTAGAGGAAGTAGAATGGCTATCATAGATCCTATATTTGGAATAAAGTTGAGTAAAAAAGCTAAAAGGCCAAACATAAAAGCAAGGTCAAGCCCTATGATGTATAAAGAGAAACCAACAAGGAGCCCTGTTGCAAGTGATGTTAACGACTTGGTCCAGGTGTATTTTGAAACCTTGTTTTGAATTTGCCTGTACAATTGAGAGGTTTTTATGGAGGATTCTCCAAGCAGTAGAAATATCAAGAATACAAGAATAAGGAAGAAGTTTCCAACTAAATTAATAAAATGACCTGTTAGATTTTTAGCAAAAAGGAAAGCTTCTCCTGATGACAGAAATCCTTCCACGTCATTTGAAAACTGTTGGATATTCCAGGAAGAAAGCCAATCATTGATCTGTTTTATGATCTCAAGAAGTCTTTCATTGTAAAGTTCAGCACTTTTAAGAAAGTTACTAATAGACACCGTTGCAATAAACCCTAATAAGATGACGAGAAACAGAGCCAGAACTAAAGTTAAGATAACTGCTAGTTTTTTAGAGAGTTTTAAGTAATTTTCAAAAAAAGAAACAAAAGGGGACGTCATAAAATAAAGGAAAAGAGAGAGCGTGAAAGGGACCATAATGACTTGTAATGACTTTAGAGCAACGGTTACAGCAATCGTGGTTAATATGATAAGGCAAATGGCAATGGTTTTTTGATAAGCTGTAGAGTTGGGCTCCATGGACTTACTTTACTCCTTTTTAGGAGAAGTATATCGAGTTTTCGCTAGAGGGTTTATTAGAATTCACAAATTTTGGGTTTTTCAAACGCTAAGCATTAGAATATGGTGATCCCGGCACGATTCGAACGTGCGACCCTCTGCTTAGAAGGCAGATGCTCTATCCAGCTGAGCTACGGGACCACAAAAACCAACTTATATTATAAAGACAAAAAGGAGTAAAGTTGGAAGTTTTTTTTACTCCTTTTTGGTGCTAGAAGGGATAAGGTAAAAAATGGAGGCCCCAACAATGGAGGCCAAAAGAGAAGCCAGAAGAATACCTATTTTGGAAAAAGCTTCCAGGTGTGGGGTCTTAAGAGCCAGGTTACTAATAAATAAAGCCATGGTGAATCCGATTCCTGCAAGGAATCCCAGAGCTGACATTTGGGTCCAGTTTACATTTTGAGGGAGGCTTGCAATTTTAGCTTTTACAGAGATGAAAGAGGCTAATAGGACCCCAATGGGTTTTCCTAAGAGAAGTCCTAGAAAAACGCCGATGGAAATGGGGCTGCTCATAATACTATTCAAACTAACTTCACTGAGGTCAACGCCAGCATTTACAAGAGCAAATAAGGGCATAATAAAAAAAGTGACCCAGGGGTGAAGGACTTTAATGCTTCTGTCCAACGGGTTCTGGGCTTCAATGGAATAGTGATAAAGCTTTGTTAAAAGAGATTTCGAAGGGGAGTTTAAAGATGGGGTGTTCTCAGGTAAGCGTCGAAGCTCTTCAGCTAATAGAGAGGCTGTGGTTGATATTTTTTCAGAGAGCTCTTTAAAAGGATATAGGGGGGTGAGAGGAGTTAGTAATCCAATAAGTACTCCAGATACCGTGGCGTGCACTCCGCTTTTAAAAATGCAAAACCATACAAATATTCCAGTGATTATATAGGGAAGGTGTTTTCTGATGCCAGCATACCTCATCATAAACATAGCCATGAGACCAAAAGCAGCAAATCCTAGAGCTTCTGGAATGATTGTTTCTGTATAAAAAAAGGCAATGACGAGAACAGCTCCTAGGTCATCCACGATAGCCAACGCCAATAAGAAGACTTTTAGAGAAAAAGGAACGCGTGTTCCAAGAAGAGTAATTACGCCAACAGCAAAAGCAATATCTGTGGCCATAGGTATTCCCCAGCCATGAACACCAGGGCCATTGGCATTAAAAGCATGATAAATAAGAGCAGGAACGATCATTCCTCCAATGGCTGCAAAAATCGGTAATGCTGCTTTTTTGGGAGAAGAAAGTTCTCCAATGAGAAGTTCCCTTTTAATTTCTAAGCCAACTACAAAAAAGAAAATAACCATCAAGGCATCATTGACCCAAAAGTGGAGAGAATGAGAAAGTCTAAGTGAGCCAATGCCTATTGTGATAGGAAGGTGGATGAGGTGTTTGTAACTTTCTTTCCAAGGAGAGTTGGCCCAGCTCATGGCAACAAAAGTCACTATAAGAAGTAGCACTCCTCCGCTGGTTTCAAGCTCCATGAACTTTTCTATAGGATAGAGAAGTTTCTTTACGACTTTGTTTGTTGATTTTTGCATGAAGTTTCTCCTGTTGTTATTCAAATTCCTGGAGGGCTTCTTTTAAATTCTTTTCAGGAAGGAGGAGTTGTTGCTCTGTTAGTTCAACGAGAGGAATTGTCGTGTCTAGGTCAATGTCTTCCGCAAGGTCGGGGATTTCTTCATTTATATAAAAAAGTCCAGTGAGAATCTCTCCCTTTTCATTAGATTGTTTAATCTTTTTATAAGCTTCTAGTGGGT
>RFKI01000136.1 GCA_003694355.1 Bdellovibrio sp. | reverse complement strand
ATCCTATAATGCTGTCTTTTATTACCCCTCCTTCTTTGTTAAAGGTATTCCTTTCATTTCCAGATTGCTAGTAATTCCTGCCACTACAACATTATTAAGATCCTCAAACAATACTAAAGCCGGCCTTTTCTTGATTTCAAACGTGTCTGTGAACTGAACTTTAGTCAGGACAAACGTCACCCAGATTTAAACATTTTCCCAAGCCTCGTCCTCTTTGTTGTCCCAAAGCTTCCTCATCTTGTCTTTTTGCACCTTATGCAAGAATTCATCATTATATACCACTTATAATTAGAATGTAATAACTCATATCAATAATCTTTTCTGCTTTAAAGCTTCAATAAATTTATATAATTGCTATTTCTCCCAAACCATTGTATGATAATCACGAAAAAGGAAGCAGAAACCTCAAACAAGTACGGTTCTAACCCATACAAAAGGCCTGTTCCTGAGCTGATAAATACTGGAATCTTCATTGCTGACAAGCCCCGCGGCCCGACAAGCCACCAAACCTCAGCTTATGTGAAACAAATACTAGGACTGAAAAAAACAGGGCACTCAGGAACCCTGGATCCGAACGTTACTGGCGTGCTACCAATCGCGCTTGGCAGAGCGACGAGAATAGTGCAGGCCTTAGTAGGCGAGTCAAAAGAGTACGTTGGCATAATGCACGTGCACAAGAGCTTCGAGGAATACGACTTAAGAAAAACGATTTCTGAATTCACAGGAAAAATAAGCCAGCTTCCTCCGATAAAGTCATCAGTGAAAAGGCAGTGGCGCAAAAGAACAGTTTACAAGTTTGAAATCTTAGAAATCGAGGAAAAAGACATTCTGTTCAGAGTTCTTTGCGAGGCAGGCACATACATAAGAAAACTAGTCCATGACATTGGCCAAAAGCTCGGCGCAGGAGCGCACATGACAGAGCTCAGAAGGACAAAAGCAGGGCCCTTCACAGAAAAGCAGTGCTTTATTCTCCAAGACCTCGTTGACGCTTACCATTATTACAAGAATGAGGGAAACGAGAAGTTCATACGCGCAGTAATAAGGCCTATAGAAGAGGGAGTGCAGCACTTGAGAAAAGTCTTTGCTCTAGACAGCGCTGTTAACACTATCTGCCACGGAGCAGACTTAAGCCTGCCAGGCATATCAAAGTACGACGATGAAATCAAGGCGGGCGAGCAAGTGGCAGTTATGACATTAAAGGATGAGCTTGTAGCTCTAGGAGTTTCAAAAATAGAAGGCAAGAATTACTCAAAGCAGAAAGGGATTGCTGTTAATGTGAGAAAAGTGTTCATGCTTCCAGGCACGTACCCAAAAATAAGCAGTTAGCATTATTTCTTGTATTTTGCAGCAGCAGCGTCCAAGTCGGACTTTTTGTAAGCGAGCTTTTTCTCTATTCCTAAGCAAACAGGCGCGCAGCTGCTTATGACTTCTCTTACCTGCCACTCCCTAACAATCCCATGCTCACTCCTCACGTAATCTTTTGCAAGCGTTGGAAGAACAAAATCATCAGGATCAAAATTCATAATAACATCTTCCTTTCCTATCCTCCTAACAACGGGCTTTTTCTCATCCTCATCTTTTTTCTCAGCTTCACTTCTCTCAGCATGAACTTGACCAGCCAGTCTTTCTCTTTCTATATTATAAAAACACCTATCAATCACTCTTACTGTTAACTTATCATGTGCGTAAGCCAGCAGCGTTTCTAGAGCCACGTACTTTTTTCTATAAGTTAAGCTAGAATTTACAATAGCATTAACAAAATCCCTCGCAGGAACCTTTCTTAAGTCACCTGTATCAACAGCAATCAGCACAGACCAAATATTCTCTCCTGTCAAGCCTGACATTTCGGAATACTCAGGGCCTGTGTAACTATTTTTTATGTTAAAACTTATTATTTGCCCTGTCCCATCATTTGCCTTCACAGGCACTTCCCTAACCTTATCATCTAATCCGTCCATTTCTTAAAAAAAATTATTATGAATATTTAAGCTTAACCACTCTAATCAGCTGCAAAAAGATAAGAGTCCCTTCCAAAATCAAACAAGCCCAGGCGTGCTCCTGCGTCAAGCCAGGCATGCGCATAGCTCACAGCAGCAAAAGCAGTCACAATGTCACCCTTATCCCTGAAGTGCTTCGCGTCGCTGAAATAGCGCTCTGCCATGTCAAGGAAATCCTCAGCAGCCTTTCTCTCCTTCACTTTCAAGCCCTCTTTTATCTTCACTTTTGAAATTGCCTTTTCAGTCAGGGAAAAATACTTTCTCAACTTCTCATCACTTATTTCCCTCATACCAAAAATTGGAATTGCCTCTTATTATTTAAAGATATTGAAAAAGCGTATTCCTCTCATTATTTTATATTACATATTAACCATATATCCTATCTTTATATCATATTATTAAGTCCCTCCCACACCACCCCCTCAACACCAAAGCTTATCACAATCAAGTTGATTATACCAAAAAAAGAAAATTATTTATATAAGCAAGCTCAAAATAAAGAAGTGTTGGTGAGCTAAAGGTGAAGAAATATTATCATGTCTTAGCACTGGCGCTTTCTCTCATAATGTTTGCTGCGTGCCAGCCAGGCGAGAAATCACTTGTCAAGCAGCCTGAAGGATTAGCTCCTCAGCCTCAGAGTCAGCCTCAAACTGCAAGCAGCTCTGGAGGAGAGCAAATGGCGCCAACATCAACCTGCGGAAACAAACAATGTGAAGGTGATGAATGGAACTCGATGAGCGGAAACTTTTGCCCTCAAGATTGTCCTCTTTGCCCTCTGCCTAACATTCAGCAGGGGCTTCCTCAGCTAGACAATTGCCTTTCCCCTAATGATAACCGGCTTGACCCCGGAGAAGGGTGCAAAATAGCGGATTATCCGCAGACCTGCGCAAAGCTAGGAGAACAATATCGCACTTTCAGCCAAAACCCAAACACCAACTATTCTTGGCTGCCAAACTGGTATGATGCTGTGCCTGATGATGGCATAGACCTTGCTTGGCACTATGATGGGACGCCTCAGGGTGGTTCTGCTGCTCAGCAGGGTTCTGGTGTTAGCGTGAGTGGTAATGCTGTTTTGTGCAAGCTTAAGTTTATGCGAGCTGGTCAGGGCGGTGTTGGTCAGGCTGCTTTGCTTTGCGGTGGCGGTAGTCCTTTTGTTTTGAAAAATGGTGGCGGCTGCCCTTATAGTGATTGCGGTCTTAATAATGGTTGCAATCCTAATTGTGCAACTAATCCTGACTGCCCTTCTGACCCGGATTGTAATAGCTGTTCTGAAGATTGTTCTGCTGATGGGCAATGTAATGTAAATTGTCATGATTGTAATTCTGCGTGCCCTGAGGATCCTGACTGCCCCGCTTGTGATTACTGCTGCGCTGGCGATGGTAATTGTGTTGATGAATGTGAAATAAACTGCGGCATACCAGACAGCGACTGCGAACAAGCAGCCCATTTTGATTACTGCTGCGTTTACTGCGGAGACGGAATCTGCCATTCATCTGAGACTAATAATTGGAGTAAGCCGAGCTGCTCAGCAATAAGTAATTTGGATGTTAATGGCACTCTTTTGGATGATTTTGGTCAGCCAAGACCTGAATACTTACCCTGCTTTTGCCCTTATGACTGCTCCACGCCAAACAACTGCTCTTTCAAGGAATATGTTGGGAAATGGAAGAAAAGGTCTAACTTAACCCAAGACTGCGACTGGTCTTTGCCTGAAAACCTGAATGGCAAGTGCGTGATGGACTGCGACTGGACAGGCTCTGCCTGCTCAGAGACGCCTGACGGCATTTTTGAAGTCTCATGCTGCAACGGAAATTTGGTGCAAATAACATGAAAAAACAAATACTTATTTTAGGAACCGCACTCTTACTTTTAGTAAGTATTGCAAGCGCTTATCAAATCTGCTTTGAAAGCTTTTATGATCAGCAGCAGTCATGCGGAGCTCCGCCAGGAGCTTTTGACCCTTGCGACAATAACAATTGTAATAATCACGAGCCAACCTCCTGCGCTGAGTGCGACTCAAAATACTTTTGCGTTTATGACGCTAACGGAAACGGCCGGATTGATTCGCCCGAAGAATGCTTTTATGCTGCTTATTCCTCACAAGGCATGAGCGTTGCGAACGTTGACGGCAATGCTTCAGAGCCTCATTACGCGGTTTGCGTTCCCAACCCTCTTGGCCAGGGAACATGGCAGGACCCAGACCAGTGCGCAGACAGCCTTGGGCCAGTGTGTGGTTATGGTCCTGATAATAAGCCTGCTAACTGGGGAGCCGCAACAGCAGAGGAAGACGGCATAGGAGAATACGACAAATACGGTAGGCTTACACATAACAACATAATCCAGTGCTGCGGCGATGACTTTAACGAGTCTTATAACGAGCTTAACTGCAGGACTAAAGAGAACATAACCCAATGGTATTATCCTGGAAGCAGGCCCTATTATTATGGTAAGTGCTGCCCTTCAAACAGGCCTTTCTGGAACGGCACAGAATGCACTTTATACGGGTGCTCCGACGGCGACAACTTATGCATTGACCCTGCTTTTTTGGCAGCAGCAGACCCAGACAACAATGAGACTGCGTGCATGCAGTTCCAAAACTACACATGTTATAACGGCGATCCAGACTGCTGCGACACAATAGATGAAAGAGGTTACATACCTGATTTTTCTGGTTGGGGAACACCCACACAGCCACACTGTTGTGGTGATGACTCAGGAGAGTTTTTTGCTTCTGGTCCAGACGGATCACACGCTTGTTGCGATACCACTGATAAATGCTCTATTGGATCTTTCTGTGTTCCTCCGGGAAGCTTTGCGTATGGAAACAATATGAAACACTACTGTTGTTTTGGCAGCGGCCAAACTGCTGAATGCGTTGCAGACGTTGATGTTACCAACTGCAACAATGATGGTGACATTGACGGAAGCAAATGTGATGTCGGCGAGTCATGCACTGCCTCTGGCTACACCCCCACAACAATCATTGACTGTGATGCTTATGATTATAATGACACCACACAAATATTAAATTCAGAGCCCACACAAAACACTTGCGTTTCCGGCTGCGCTGACTTAGACCCAAGTAATTGTTGCAACTTGACTTTTGAGCAGAAGTTATGCGATGGTAATTACGCGACTGACCACTTCTCAAATTGTGATTCTTATGCAGCACCTCCTGAAAAAGTGAGCGGGCTCCTTAATGATTTTGGCGGGACCACGTTCTGGTGCCATTACAACCCAGCAGACGGTTGGTTTATATCAACAGAAGAGCAGCCGACAACAACTGAAACTGACTGCAACGACGGCTATGACAATGATTGCGACGGCACTTGCGATTATGGTGGGTGCACGGCTCCTAATGGTGCTCAACTTCCAAGAGACTCTGACTGCAATGCCTGCAATGTAGGGAACGTGACCTTTTGTGATGCTACTTTTTGCTGCGGCGACGATGACGGGATTTGCCCAGAAAAATTCAAAGTCGGGCTTAGCTGTGCAGCTGCAGGCGGAGATCCAGACTGCTAAAAAAACAAAAATTTTAAATAATAATCTATTAACATATTAATTTTTACAAAGAACATAATAAAAAATTTGGTGGTTGCAACTTGAAAGTACACATTATTTTGGTTCTGATTGTTTTTTCTGTAATCCTCTCTGCATGCCAGCCAGGCGAGAAATCACTTGTCAAGCAGCCTGAAAGATTAGCTCCTCAGCCTCAGAGTCAGCCTCAAACTGCAAGCAGCTCTGGAGGAGCATCAATGTCACAAATAATTGATCCGGGGTGTGATGGCGGGCAAAGTGATGGTTACTGCAATACGACTCCTGGCAGTAATGAAACAAATGGCACTCCAAACAATATAAATCCAACAGCCACGAGTGATTACTGCGAACCAGATTGTGCTTATTGTCTTCCAAACACGCTTGATCCTTGTTGGAATGGTTCTGACACTGATCATCATCTTGAAGCTGGTGAGGGTTGCGGTGTTATTGGTACTGCGCAACCAGCTTTTCTTGTGAATTATCATTATTTATATCCAGGAGATTTGGGTTATCCAGAATATCCATGGTTTAATAACTGGAGAAACTCAACTGATTATCCTAACAAGACATGGCATTTTTGCAATACAACAGACATTTATTTTACGTTGGGTGCTGCTGCTCAGCAGGGTTCTGGTGTTGGCGTGAGTGGTAATGCTGTTTTGTGCAAGCTTAAGTTTATGCGAGCTGGTCAGGGTGGTGTTGGTCAGGCTGCTTTGCTTTGCGGTGGCGGTAGTCCTTTTGTTTTGAAAAACAGCGGCGGCTGCCCTTATAGTGATTGCGGTCCTAATAATGGTTGCAATCCTAATTGTGCAACTAATCCTGACTGCCCTTCTGACCCAGATTGTGATTGTTCTTCTGGTAATGGCTGCAACAGGTGGTGTGATTGTGATGTAAGCCTACCTCACGACACTGATTGTCCTGCTGCCTGTGACAATATTTGCTGCGTTGCTGATGGTGACACTTCAAATTGCCCTGAATGCGAGCAATGCTATACTGCGGAGGGTGGTGATCCGGACTGCCAGAACCCCTTAACAGTTGATGCTTGCATGACTTTTTGTGGTGATGGAGTATGCGCTGGCAACGAAACATGGGATGAAAGCCAGCCGGCATGCATTGAACTAATAATGGACACTTATGACACAGCAGTCACTAAGCTTCCTTGTTATTGCGAGTACGACTGCTGCGCCCCAACTGCGTGCTGCCAGTACGAAGGATTATGGAAGAATAAAACAGACACGTCCCAGCCATGCGATTACAAGACAGCGCCGAGCGGCACGTGCGTTTACAACAGCTCAGGCCCAATATTTGACAAGGTGTGCTGCAACGGCAACATAGTGAATATAAACGTGGTGGGTGGATAATAAATGAGGCTAATAATCTTGCTAGGGCTTGCATTGGTTTTGCTCAGTTTTAACGCTCTGGCTGTTCAGGTTTGCTTCCAGAACGCATCCCATAATGGTGTGAGCTGTTCTGGCTTCGCAGGCGCTTGCAACAATAATAACTGTGATGGAAGAATTGGCACAGACTGCGGCGACTGCCCTTCAGGAAGTTATTGCTGGCTTAACGGCCAGTGCTACCAGTTCCCTGATATCCCGCAAGACGTGGATGGGGTTGATGAGCATTACGCGGTCTGCTCGGCAGGATTCTGGTATGATGCTGACAGCTGCATGGATGAGCTTTCCTTGTATTGCATTTGGCCCAGCAACACCCATAATCTTGGTTGGGGAGCAGCAGAAGCCGTAGAGCCCGGTGTTGGAGAATACATAGCAAATGATTACTTAACAAACAATATTCAGTGCTGCGGAGATGACGCGAATGAGACTTTCGTGTCTGTGGATTGCAATGGCAATTCAATACTGCAAGATTCTGGTTATGGTTATGATTATGGCAAGTGCTGCCCTGATGAAAGGCCTTTCTTTGACGGCACTAATTGCGTTGCCTCGTGCGGCTCAGGAGACAATGCCTGCACAGACCACACAGAAACTGACTCTGACTCAAACCAGGCATACTGTGAAACACTATCAGGCAATTACGCCTGCAATGGCGCGCAAAATTGCTGCGCTGGCGGAAGCGGCACTTTCTTAAGCGGAGGCGTTTTTGAGACTGGCTTCGGCGATTGCTGCGGAGATGACACTTTTGAATTCACAACAACAAAGAACTCTGGCGCGAGCTGCCCTGCCTGTTGCGATAACTCTACTGATTGCTGCGTTGACGGGTCTTGTGTTTCAAGCGGGTCTCAGAGCAATGGAAACTGCTGCTTTGACAGCGGCTTGGCTGACTGCTCGGCTGGAACCCAAAGCTGTTATGATGACGGCTACATCCAAGATACTGAAATATGCCTCATAGATGAGGATTGTCAGGCTTCCGGCTACACTGCTCCGACACTAATTAATTGCGGAGCCCTTGACGATTATATTTACTCTGACAATAACATATCAGATGGTTATACAGATGGGTCCTCTTGCACACCAAGCTGCTCTGGCAACGGCTGCTGCGTTCAAGATACGTATGTTTGCGACTCGGATAACAGTGACGGCTTCGCGCAATGCGATAATGTCACGCTTGAAAGTGGCACAAAAACTTTTTACTGTTTTAAAAATTATTTACCCCAAGGGTGGTTTATATCACTTTCTAACAACCCTCCCTTAGAGAATAGTTCTGGTAATTCTTATTTTTCTTGTAATGATACTTACGATAATGATTGTGATGGGTACATTGATTACTTAGATGATGACTGTGATTATAGAGAGCTTGGCAGCGTTGAGTTTTGCCCTGGCGAGTTCGCGTACTGCGAACCCAAAGGAAGACAAACACCCCTAACAGGTGACGGCATCTGCCCGAACGACTTCGGGCTTGACTGCGACTCATTAGGATACCCTGATGTTGATTGCCCATAAAAAAATAAGAAGGTGATACTATGAGAACAAATTTAATAATCATCTTAATGCTAGTTGGCGTGCTTCTCGGAGCCTGTCTGCAGGTTGGTGAGAGGGCTGGCGTTTCTGGTGTTGAGCGTAATTTGAGGAGTGGTGTTAGTGTTGCTTCTGAAAGCGCTACTGGCGTTGGTTCTGCTT
>RFKI01000016.1 GCA_003694355.1 Bdellovibrio sp. | reverse complement strand
CACCAAACAAGCTCCAGCAAATAACCAAGAGAGCTATAAAGAAGGATTTTGGAGGGAACACACACGCTTACAAAAAAGCTGTTGTTACGAGAGCCTTGGAGAGCACTGGCGTGCTATCCAAGATAGGCGAGGTCGATTTCCCAGCAGCTCTCATGCTCGTCAATGAGCACCCTTACAAGGTTAACCAGTTTTTCCTTGAGAGCAAGCTTGATGTTGCTGCCAAGCCTGGGGACATAGCGCCGTTTGACATAGTTGTTCCTGCTGGAGAGACAGACTTGCCCCCAGGACCTGCCCTGAGCCAATTGAAAGTTGCGGGCCTCAATGTCAAGATAGACAAGGGCAAGATAGTGGTAGCTAAGGATTCTGTTGTTGCGAAGGAAGGGGATGAGATCACAGCTGAGAAAGCTCAAGCCCTCCAAATGTTGGGCATAAAGCCTTTCAAGGTTGGCGTTAATGTTGCATATGCATATGATGGAGAGACTCTCTACAATGGAGAAGTTCTCAACATAACGCAAGAAGATGTCATTGCTGATATAGAAGAAGCGTTGGCCCAATCACTCAATGCCAGCATAAATGCCAGCTATCCGACAGAGCAAAACATAAAGTTGCTCGTTACAAAGGCAATAAGAGAGGCAAAGAACGCATCACTGAACAGTTCTTACTACTCCTCATATGGAGTTAAGGACTTGATCATACTCGCTGTTAGGCAGGCTAATGCCTTGCCAAAACAAGAGGGTGGCTAAGAAGAATAAGATAAGAGGTGAAATAAGATGAAAGTAGACCCATATTTGCACGCAGTTCTGCTCTTACATGGAGCTGGACAGGAAGTTAGTGCGGACAAGATTGTTGCAGTCCTAAAGGCCGCTGGAGCAGAGGCAGATGAGGCAAAAGCCAAGGTTTTGGCAGAAGCTGTCAAGGACTTGAGCATTGATGACCTCGTAAAAGAGGCAGCAGTTGCCCCCGTAGCAGCAGCTCCAGCAGCAGCTCCAGCTTCTCAGGAAGCAGCAGCTCCTAAGGAAGAGGAGCCAAGCGAAGAGAAGAAAGAAGAGGAGGCTGCAGCAGGGTTAGCCAACTTGTTTGGCTGATCTCCCCTTTATTTTTTATTTTTTTAACTTCGCACCCATAATTTATGACGACTGATGCAAGTTAATCTTAAAAAACTTTCTTGTCAATTATGGAGTGCTTAGTTTTCCGAAAAAACAAAAGAGGTGAAGTATATGGCAAATAGAATAAGCTCTGAACCATTGCCCGAGAATTCCCAAAGGCTAGTGGGTAGAGATGCGATGCGTTTGAACATAGCAATAGGCTATGCAATAGCACAGATAGTGAAGACAACCCTTGGCCCAAAAGGAATGGACAAGATGCTCGTGAGCGACATAGGAGATATAGTGATAACCAATGATGGAGCAACCATATTGGAAGAGATGAACATAGAGCACCCAACAGCCAAGCTAATGGTTGAGATAGCGAAGACACAAGACAAGGAAGTAGGAGATGGAACAACAACAAGCGTTGTAATAGCTGGTTCATTGCTAAGGAATGCCGGCAACCTCTTAGATAAGAATATACATCCAACAACAATAATCAAGGGTTATGAGATGGCAGAAGCAGAGGCTCTCAAACTCCTCTCTGATATGTCCAAGGAAGTCAAGGTAGATGATAAAGAGAAACTCAAGAAGATAGCTCTTGTATCTATGGGCTCAAAAGGAATAGGCAGCGTTAAGGAGAAGGAGCACATAGCCTCCATAGTTATAGATGCTGTCGGGCAAGTAGCCGAAGAGAACAACGGCTCTTTCACAGTTGACTTGGACAACATAAAGGTTGAGAAGAAGGAAGGGAGCGATGTTATGGCAACTGAGCTTGTCAAAGGCATAGTAATCGACAAGGAGGTTGTCCACAGCGGTATGCCCAAGAAAGTAGAGAATGCTAAGATAGCCTTGGTTGATTCTCCTCTTGAAGTTGAGAAGACGGAGACCGATGCCAAGATAAACATAACAAGCCCTGACCAATTAGAGGCTTTCCTAAAGCAAGAAGAGACCATGCTTAAGAAGATGGTAGAGAAGATAAAAGAGGCTGGAGCAACTGTCCTCTTCGCTCAAAAAGGGATAGATGACTTGGCACAGCACTTCCTCTCCAAAGCTGGCATATTAGCAGTTAGGAGGGTCAAGAGGAGCGACATGGAGAAGCTCTCAAAAGCTACTGGCGCTAGGATAGCATCAACATTCGATGATCTAAGTGCGGATGACTTAGGAGAAGCTGGCCTCGTATCAGAGAAGAAGGTTGGTGGAGAGGCTATGGTCTTTGTTGAGAAGTGCAAGGAGCCCAAGAGCGTCACAATATTCGTGAGGGGCGGAACAGAGCACGTTGTTGAT
>RFKI01000135.1 GCA_003694355.1 Bdellovibrio sp. | reverse complement strand
TTCATATCAAAAAATTGCCCAACAACTGGGATAATTAAAGGTTTGTGGTGGATGCTTATACCATTCACGCTTGCTTACTTTGGGAACCTGCTCTATAATGGAGGACTCTTAGCGGCAATACACCTAATAGATATAATGGTTATGATCGTTATCTCTTATACTGCCATAACTTTCTACTTCTACCTCACAGCATTGACGCTTGAAGATGAAATACAGAAGGCCATGGACCCTCCTTAATTAGCTCCATTCTATGTTGTCAACAAATGCTATTGCCTTGATCTCCTTTTCAAGCCTCTCCTTATGTGGCTGGAGGGTTTGAGGCAACTCAAGCTTCCACACGTCTATGTTATCTTTTATTGACATTCCCTTCTCTTTCTTTGCCCTCCTTATCTCTGAGATGGCTGACATGAGGAAAGAACCATAAGTAAGAGACTCGTCATCAACAAGGCCTGGCTCTGGCATAGGGGATGTGTGTATGCTCATATTGGGATTGAACACTGCCTTGTATAGCTCTTCTGTAACAAAGGGAGCAACTGGTGCGTAGAGCTTAAGAACTGCCTCCATGACATCTGCTAGAGTTGCTTGTGCAGCTTCCTTGTCTATGCCATTGTATATCCTGTGCTTTATGAACTCCAGATAATAATCGCAGAACTCCTCCCAAAAGAAGGTTGTGAGTTCGCTAACTGCCTTATAGTACTCAAAATTGCCATAGCTGCTCCTTACATTAGAGACTACTTGAGAAAGCCTTGAAAGTATCCACTTGTCCATAGGAGTTCTCTCAACTTCCTTGTCTTTGTTCCAACCGTCAAGAGAGAGGGCAACAAAACGCGTTGAGTTCCATATTTTGTTAACGAGGTTCTGGGCTCTCTTAACTTGATCATAGTTGAAAGGCCTATCTCTCTCAAGTGAGCCACTGAAAGCAACCCACAACCTAACAGCATCGGCAGAATACTTTGACAACAACTCAGCAGGGTCAACAACATTGCCCTTGCTCTTACTCATCTTAGTGCCATCAGGCCCTAGAACATTGCCGTGGAGGAGTATGTGCTTGAAAGGCTTCTTGCCAGTTAGCCTTAAACACCTATATGTTGTGTAGAATGCCCAACTCCTTATTATCTCAATACCTTGCGGCCTAAGGTCAGAGGGATAGTAGTTTTCCCAACCGGCCTCTGGCCAGCCAGCAATGACAAGAGGGGTTATGCTTGAATCAATCCAACAGTCAGCAACAGCTGTCTCTGGTATCATAGTAGCTCCACAAGAGCATTCTTTCCTCTCAGCCTTCTCTGGGTAGAAGGGGAGCTTATCGGCTGCTTCTGTCTTCTCGCATTTCTCACAATAATAGAAAGGCAAAGGAGTCCCGAAATGCCTCTGCCTACTTATTACCCAATCCCACTCAAGAGTGTTGAGCCAATCCAACATATAAGTTATCGTAAATGAAGGGTGCCATTCCATTTCCTTGGCAGCCTCCTCTATGTCTTTCTTATATGGTATTATCTTGGCAAACCACTGGTTGGACATCAGGAGCTCCGACGGCTTCTTGCATCTATCGTGAACCTTAACAACCTGTTTTAGCTTCTTCTCTCCTTTTACCTTACCAAGTTCCTTGAGCTTGCTTACAACGAGTTCCTTTGCTTTTGTTACGTGTGTTCCGTCAAACCACTGTGAATTAACAAGAATGCCATTGTCATCCATTGCCTTTATGTAAGGCAGGTTATGCCTGTACATCCATATGACATCCTGCTTATCACCAAAGGTTGCTATCATAACAGCACCTGTGCCGAACTCCATATCCACATCCTTGTCTGCTATGAGAGGGACCTCATTGCCAAGAGGAGTAGTGACAGTTGAACCTACCTTGTCCTTATAGCGCTCATCATCTGGGTGGACTGCAACAGCCACAACAGCGTGGAGCAACTCGGGCCTCGTTGTAGCTATGAGGAGGGGCTCATCCCCTATCTTGAACTCCAAATCATATATCATTGTCTCCCTTTCTATCTCTTCTGTCTCTGATTTTGCTATGGCCGACTTGCATTTGACACACCAAAAGACAGGATGTTTAGCTCTATAGATATCTCCTTCTTTATACATATCAACAAGAGATTTCTGAAC
>RFKI01000134.1 GCA_003694355.1 Bdellovibrio sp. | reverse complement strand
CGCAACACTCGCTACGCTCGTGATATTGCGAATATAAGCTATTATAAAGAGAGCAAGAAGTTGCTCCGACCGGGATTCGAACCCGGGTCACTGGCTTGAAAGGCCAGCATCCTTGACCACTAGACGATCGGAGCTAGTAACCATTATCTATGAGAAGGATTTAAAAATAATAGCAAGTCTGAAAAATAAAAAAGAGAAGGGAGAAGTTTACTGAGTAGGTTCTGTTGTGCTGAAAGGCTTGTCGCTCGCTAGAACTGCGAGTCCTCTGCTTTCAGGGTTTGTTGCGTCGTCCAACTTTACTTTACAGAACTCTATGTCTGCCGTCTCGCCTTTCTTGTTCTTAACTGTAAGAACCCACCTGTAATCGCTCTCAGTTGTGAACTCCTCTGGATATTTCTCCAAGTTCCTCAATGGGTAGAGAACTGCCTCGTATGGAGGAATCTCCGGAGCTTCTATGTCTGTCACAACTATTGTGAGCGGTATTGCCTCTTTGTTAATGCCTTCGTTGTTGTCTATGGCATCCTTTATTATGATGCTGTCTATGCTGGCATCAACCCTTGTGTTGTTCGTGAGGATCACTGCAAAGTTTCCTGGCACCCTAAAGCTTGCCACATTTCCAGAAGTGAAGTCAACGACAACATTGCCTGGCTGTTCCTTGACTTCTGGGGGACAGCTTGTTTTCTTAACTTCCATAGGAGTGCCAGCAACAGCAGTAACTCCTGCATTGTAGTCAACAACACTCGTTACAGAATTGCTTTGTTTAGAGGAGCTCTTTCCCCTGCTTGACATGTCGCCACAAGCAGCTACTCCTGCTGCCAGTCCTATTGCGAGGACTGTCGCCATACTCCTGCTCACAAGGCCATCTCTAACCCCAAACTTTCCCTTCTTTTTCCTAACCTTTTCAATTTCTTTTATTTTCCTCATAGTATTCACCTCTTATTTTTGATGACTATGTCGGTCAACCTACCTTGGTTGTCAAATACAAAGTTTATGTTCTCAGCAACACTGTTACCGAATTGCACATTAGTGTCGCCAGAGCTTACTTGCATTATACCATCTATAATGGCAAGCTGTGAGCTCTTTCCAGTTGCTGAGCCAAGAGGCCTGCTATCATAGACCTTCGCAGTTACTTGCTCTCCATATACGTTGAGCTGCTGTATCTCTCCAGGTTTCAGATATACAGGGCTTCCATATTGGCCGCTGTTAGATGGTGTTATCTTGGCATAGTTGACGCTGTTGAATTGACTCACATCCTCCAACATCAAGGCTGCTGTTCCCGCAGTTATGCTCTCTCCTTGACCGATGACACCACTGGTTACCTCTTTGTAGAAAGTAACAGTTCCGCTAACCGGGTCTATGCTCTGTATGTAGTATGTCTCTCCAAGTATCTCAACCCCTATCCTCAATGTTGAGACATCTACAACATCAGTAACGCCGTTGCTTGTAACCGGCACAGAAGCGGACACCGGCTGCGAGAATTTTACTGTACTAACTATATACTCTGTACCGTTAGTAACTTCGCTGCTCACTACAGTTGTGGTTGTTATGTTGTTGTCATAATATGCTTGGCTGTTGTCAATCGCTGCTATCTGTTGGCCTGCTTGCGTTACCTCTTTTGCCATTCCACCAGCAGCTACCTCCATACCAACACTCCTCTTGCCATTTATCATACCGTTGTTGACTGACAAGGAGTTGAACCTAAGCATTTCTACGCCGCTAACAGAGAAGCTGTAATCCTGGCCGTCGCTCCACACTCCGCTGTCAACCTTTTCAAGCGTCTTGGCATTCCATACCTCGTACATAGCATCGGTTGGCGCTGTCGGGCTGTTCGTAAAACCAGTTATCCTAACAGAGTAGTCGCCGAACAAGTATTCCTTGCCATTCTCCAATGTTGCGTATGTGTTTGCCATGTTGTATTCTGTAACTCCGCTAACATCTGAGGCTGGCTCTGCTATGTTAAGGTCTATCGTAAGTATGCCGGACCCTACCATCTTAACCGCATACTGCTTAAATCCATCTACTATCTTGAAGAAATCTCCGTCGCTGAATTCTCTCTCAACCATCGTTGTCCCATTCTTCTTTATTGAGAGTATAGGTCTGTTCTCGTAGGAGAGGTCCTCAAAGACTATTGAGAAAGTGCCATCTAATGCGTAGCTTTCACCTATGCCTATTGTGCCAGTTGTGGTGAAGCTGTAAGCCATTATGTTATCAACTATGTAATCTCTCCTCTCGCTAAGGGCCTCTGTCCCTATGCTGTCTCTTGCTGTTGCGGTAACGCTGTGTGCTCCCTCGCTACTCCT
>RFKI01000133.1 GCA_003694355.1 Bdellovibrio sp. | reverse complement strand
GGAAAATATAACCAAAGTTCCATGGAAAAACGGTGGGCATCAGAGTTTCTCCCAGAAAATAAAAAAGCGGCAAAAGAAAAGCAGAGATTGCAAATGGCAGTTGAAGCCAGTGGCGAGTGAGTCCCCAAAGCCATCCTGTTAAAGGAATATAGAGGTTGGCCAAGGCAGAAAACAGAAGCAGGGTAATGAAAGCTAAAAAGGGAGGGAAATAGCCAAACTCTCGAGCCACATGATAGACCCAGTTAAAGCCAACAAGGGTTAAAGCCAGTTGAAAGAGCCACCCTTGAATAAATATTTTTTTTAAAGAGGTTTCTTGAAGCCAAAGAGTCCAGAGTCCTGCTAGCGCTAAAATGGCAGTGAATATGGTGTATGAAAAAGGAATGTAGGAAACGCCTCCTAAAAGACCGAGCAGGAACGCTCCCACATAAGACAAATTGATTTTGTTTTTTATATTTACAATGCTCATAGGAAACCTATATCATATTTGATAGTAAAGGGAGGACCTTTGGAAAACCAGCTTTTTCGGGATAAAAAAGAGGGCGTTCAGGTTCGTTGCCCCAAATGTTTCAAGCTGTATGTGGTACCCGTTCATGCTCTTAAGGACAAACAAACCCAATTTACCTGTTTGAAGTGCCAGGAAGGCTTTTGGTTGCCCTACCCGGAATGTTTGGAACAAAAAGCTTTGATTGGACTGCCTTTGGAGTGGCTGGAAAAAAATAAAGAGCCCTCTGTTAGTAAAGAGTCTGTTGAAACAGCTCCAGAGACTTCCTCTTCAAACCTTTTGGAAGCTCCTTTTCGTTGTCCTCAGTGTGGACGACCCAGCGAGCCTGCTCAGAAAGAGTGCGGCTACTGTGGGGTGGTGTTTGAAAAGCTGAAATCTCGTGATAAGGAAGAAGAGCCTTCGGCGTCTTTGGAACTCAAAAAGCTATGGCAGAGTCTCTTGGAAGACTATAACAATGAGCAAAGGCATGAAGCTTTTCTGGAGCAGGCTCTTAGAGAAAATGCTCTGGAGTTTGCGGCCTACAAATACCGGGGCATTTTGGACAGCTGTGGGGAAGATACTCTGGCGAAAAAATTTTTAAATCAAATTGAAGCTTTAACCCTGGTCCGACCTGAAATGCAGAATCTTTATAAAAAGCCTTCTAGAAAACCAAGGCGCTTTTTCACATGGACCTCTTTGATTATTGCCCTAAGCACTTTTTTAGTGGTGTTTGGTTATTGGGTGCCTCAAATGCGAAATCTTATGGGGTTGGGGGCTTCGATTTTGTTTATTACCCTGGCCTTAAAGTATTACTTTAAGATTTTTCCTTGAAAAAGAGTCTAGAAGCCTTTAACCGCTTTAACTTCACCGCTGATGATTTGTTGGGATCTTTTAAGCGCTTGCAGGATGTTTTGACTTTCTTTTAGAACATGCACAAGGGGCTCTGAAGTGGAAGCTGTGGTGGTGGGTGCTGAAGAAATGCTAATGGGTTTCATGTTTTGTGTGTTGGTGGTGATGGAGCCGTCTACATTCACTTCATGGTCAAGCATGGAAAGGGCTCGAAAGGCGTTAAGGCGTTTTTTATATCTTGTTTTTCCCGCTAACCTATGAGGGGCAAAATCTCCCGTGTTGTTAATGTGGCGAATAATTTGAGAGGGTTTAAAGTCAGGGAAGCGAGCGAGAATCAAAGCAGCCACTCCTGTTACAAAAGCCGTGGCTTGAGAGGTGCCTGTCATATAACCATAGCTGTTATGAGGGAGCGTGGAGTAGATGTTATTTCCTGGAGCGGCAATATCCACTGTGCGCTCTCCAAAGTTACTGGAGGGCAAAATATTTTGAGTTCGGTCAAAAGCCGTTACAGAGATAATATTACTTAAAGGATAGTCGGCAGGGTAATAAGGTCTGTTGTCGGAGTTGGACTGTTCATTGCCCGCAGCCGCCACAAAAAGAATATTGTGTTTGGCCGCTAAAGCAATGGCTTGTTTTTCTTCCTCGCTGGGCTGAAGCCCTCCTCCAGAATAATTGATGATATTGGCTTTCATTTTAATGGCGTATTTAATGGCACGAACGGTGTTTATAAGGTTGTTGGTTTGAGGAGCTTTGGGGTCAAAGTATTTCAGGATCATCAGGCTGACACGAGGAGAGACTCCACTAATGCCAATTCCATTTCCTCCTTCAGCGCCAATGATGCCCGCAATATGAGTCCCATGTCCATGATTGTCCGTGAGGTCTGGAGAGTTGTTGACGAAGTTCCAACCATGAACATCATCTACATATCCATTGCCATCGTCATCAATGCCATTTGTCGATTTGTCATTACCTTGGTCATCAATGCCCACTTCTCCAGGGTTTGTCCAGAGGTTGTTTTGTAGGTCAGGGTGGGAGACATCAATGCCAGTATCAATGATGGCCACAACCACGCGCTTGCTTCCATAAGCCTTTAGCTTTTTCCAGGCTTTTTGAATGGCCGTGTGCTTGTCTTGAAAACCCCATGCTTTGCTCATGGCAGGATCATTTAAAAAGCTCTTTTCTTTTTGGGATGTTTTTTTGGCCTTATGTATTTTTCCAAGCTCTGTTAGACGACTGGCTTGGGTTAACTGATGAGTTTCTTCAAAAGCTGGCCATTGTTGGGCTGCCAGTAAAAGAATCAGAATGCCAAGTAAAAAATATTGCTTTTTCATAAAGGTCTCCTTGCACTCAATTAGGAGCAAGGGATATGCCAGAAAGGGTTTTGTAAGTTATTGATTTTACTTGTTTATTTTTGATACACGGAGGAGTGTGTGTTTATCTTTTAAAGGGGTGACAACTTTTTATTCACTTAACAATGGCATACCTTGACATTCCTCTCAAAAGAAAACAGGTTTACAGGAAGACGTTTTAAAAAGGAGGCGTCCTATGTTGGCCATGGTTAAACGAGTTTCTTTGTTTTTGCTAGTGAACTTTCTCATTTTGATGATGGTGGGAATTGTTTGGGAGTTAATCCAAACATTCTTTGGCATTCGAGGTTCTTACATTGGTTACATTGCCACCTTCTCTCTGGTGTTGGGAATGGGAGGTGCTTTTGTTTCCCTTTGGATGTCCAAGTTTATGGCCAAGCACATGATGGGGGTTCAAGTGATTGACCCTCGTACGGCTCAAGGTGTGGAGCGAGAATTGGTGGAAATCGTTCACGATTTGGCAAGAAAAGCGCGTTTGCCCAAAATGCCAGAAGTGGGTATTTACAATAGCCCAGAGGTGAATGCTTTTGCCACTGGACCTTCAAAATCCAATGCCTTGGTGGCCGTGTCTTCAGGGCTTCTGCAGCGTTTTGATCGAGAACAGGTTGAAGGTGTTTTAGGTCATGAGATCGCTCATATTGCCAATGGCGACATGGTGACAATGACTTTGCTTCAGGGTGTGATCAACGCTTTGGTACTCTTTTTAGCGCGTGTTTTAGCTCATGTTATCGCTTCTCAGGGTGATCGTGACCGCGGTTACTTTTTTCAATTTATTCTTATTATTGTTTTTCAGGCTGTTTTTGGACTTTTGGGAGCGCTTGTGGTTAATTACTTCTCTCGTCACAGGGAATTTCGGGCCGATGCGGGGGGCGCTAAACTGGCTGGGCGCCAGAAAATGATCGAAGCCCTTAAGGCTTTACAAAGAACGGTGGACCTTGTGGATGCCAAGCAGGAGGCCATTGCCAGCTTAAAAATCTCTGGTCGCTCCATGGGCTCTGTGGCTCGCCTTTTTGCCACACATCCTCCTTTGGAAGAACGCATTCGTCGTTTGGAGCGCATGAACATTTCCTAGACCTTGGTTCCGTCTTGCTTTGAGGCCTTAACATAGACAATAGAAAAACCCCTCCATAGACTGAAAGAGTGAGGGGTTTTTTATTTGTTATTTTGTTTTATTTCTTAGGTTGCGCTTCTGTGGAGAAGTCGCACTTATCTCAGGTGCGAGACTTTTTGCCTCCCAATTTAGAGGAGGCTTCCTCTCCATCTTCAGGTGCCCCAGACTTCCTTAAAAGAAAACAGTGGTGGCTTTCCACATATCAAAAAGCCCGTAAAGCCCGTCGTAAAAAAACAAAGTGTTTTTTGTATAGGAAATTGGCTCAAGACACTCTTTTTCCCCTTCACCAAGTGGCTTTGTATCGAAGTCTTTTAAGTTGTCCGTTGAAGGTCTCTCAGAAAAAGTATTTTTTAACGGTTCCTCCTTATCTGACAAGCTTGGCCTTGGAGGCTCAAATTCGATGGAGTCGTGCTTTTCAAAAAGGTCAGTTGCCTCAGTTCTATCTGGAGAAGTCTAAAAAAAGTCGTTTTTATCCTGACAAAGTCAAGTGGCTTCGAAGAGCCCTTCGCTTGGCAAAAGGTGAAGAAAAAAAACGGCTTCAGCAGCGACTGTATAGAATATCTCCCAGTCGGGCTCCTTGGCGGTTAAAGAAAAACAATCTTTTGGCAGTGGCTTATGATTATCGTCGTCGTCATATGTATCCACAAGCTCAAAGGACTTATTTGAAGGTTTTGTATCAAAAAAGGTTTTCTCGCAAGGAGAAGATTAAAGCCCTTAAAGGGCTTCGGGTGACCTATAAGCTTCAACGGAAAAAGAAAAAAGCTTTAAAGGCTAGCCGCGCCCTTGTGGCCTTCCTATTAACTCATAAAGTTTCACCTGAGGACCTTTTGGAGCCCTGGATTGATCTGGCCCGGGCCTATTGGACTCTCGGGGAGGATCAGAGGGCTTTTCGGGTTTTAGATCTGATTGAAAAGCGTTTGAAAGGTCAGGTGTCTTTGGCCAAGGTTTATTGGCTAAAGGCTCGGATTTATGAAGAACATCAAAAGATGAAAACGGCCGCCTTCTGGTTGAAAAAGGCTTTGGATGAAGGGGGCGAAGCAGACCTTCAGGAAGAGATCAAATGGCTTCTGGCCTGGAATCACTTTAAGGAAAAACATTATCAAAAGGCCAAGGAGCTTTTGGAAGACTTGCTGAACACTTCTTCAGATGAAGGGCTTAAGAATAAATATCAATTTTGGCTTGCAAAAAGTTATCGCCAGCTGGGGCAGGAAGATCTGGCTAAAAAACTTTTTGAGGACTTGGCTCAAAGGGAAGTGGCTCATTTTTACGGTTTGATTTCTTATGGGGAGCTCGGGAAAGACTTAAAGTTTCAAAAACAAGAGCTCAGGCAGGTGGCATCTTCTTCTAAAGAGTCAGAGCCTTGGCATCTTCTTGTACCTTACATGGATGTGGTTTTTACAGAATGGTTGCTGGCTGTGGAAGAAAATGAATTGGCTAGAGATTATCTAAATCAGGTTTCCGTTCGTTTACGGAAAAAAGCTGTTTCTCTTGAGGTGTGGCTGGCTTTTTTAAAGGACTATGCTCGGGCAGGGGAGTACCTTTCTTTGTTTTATCAGTTGGGGCAACTATCAGCCGAGCGCCGAAAAGAAATTGTTCAAAAACAGCCAACGCTTGTTTTTCCTCAGCCCTTTAGAGAGGAGGTGAAAAAAGCTTCAAGGCGGTTTCAAGTCCCTTCAGCATTTATCTATGCCATCATGAGGCAGGAGTCAGCCTTTAACCGAAAAGCGCGCAGTCATATGGATGCTCTCGGACTGATGCAAATTTTAGATAGGGTGGCACGGAAACTGGCTTCTCAGGCCCATGTTCCTTACCATCATCCTCACGATCTTTATGATCCATCTGTGAATATTTCATTGGGGGCTTTTCTTCTCAGAAAACTTTGGAAAAAATATCAAGGACAAACCATTTTAACCATTGCTTCCTACAATGCCAGCGAAGAGGCCGTGAGGGGGTGGATGCGCAGTCGCTACCGCGGAGATCCTTTGGTGTTTATTGAAGACATTCCTTATGAGGAGACCCAGTCCTATGTGAAGTTGGTTTTGAGAAACTATATGTTCTACCAAATGTTAGAAGCCCAAGAAAAAGGCGTGCCCTTTCCCCAGAAGCTTTTTCAGTTGGCCCAACGTTAGTGGCTCTTTACTGCTGTGACTTTGACTTGTGTTTTAAGTCATACTCTCGAGCCTTCAGAGCCGCATCACAGATTTCCAGCTTTTCTTCATACTCATCCTGTCTTTTTTGAAGGATTTTTTTATAGTTTTTAAAGCGTTGAATACGGTCTTTTAGGAACTCCATGGAAACACCGACGATCTTGTCCTTTTCATCAATGCCGATTTTCCAGTCTTCTTCTTTATCTGTGACACGATCAATGGGCTCAGTCCAAATGAGCTTGCCGTCGCCACCGTATTCTTTACTGGAGAGTTTAAAGCGGCATTTTTTTAGAGCTCCATAGAGCCCTTGGGAACCGTACTTTCGATTTCCATAGACTTTGTCTTCCAAGCTATAAACTTCATTTTGGAGCCGTCGGAGTTCTTCGCTCATTTCCACCTTTTTTTGGACCACAAGGTTGCCGTCTTTGATGCCCAAAACGGTATCTCCTGACACTTTTTGGGGTTTTTCGACTTGTGTTTTGATTTTCTCTGCCTTGTAAGGGTTACTGGAACAGCCCCCGAGAGCCATGGACCAAAGAATAAAAAGCAAAGGCCTCTTCATCATAAAATCCCCCTTTTTTCTTGGGTTCAATTTTGAGGGAAAGGCTTGGGAAAAGCAAACGAAAAAGGGGCCGTGGGGTTTTGTAATTTTTTTTATTTTTACAAAATAAATTGCGCACAATGTCTAAGTTTTCTAATGATAACAAATACTGTGGCTATAAAAAATAACAGAGGGGGGATAACAAAAGAGGAGTTATTCATGTCTATCACTGCTTTTCCCCTGATGATGATTGCTTTTCTGGCTAGCTTTTCCAGTTTTGCAGGATCCACCTTACAAGACCCTTATTTTCAGTTGATTGCAAAACCCGATCAGGTTTGTCTTCAGTGGAGAGAGCTGAAAAACCACGATCAGGAAAAACAGCTCCAACGTCTTTTAGAGCAAGAACACCTGGATGTGTTACTTGGTCTTTCCCCTTTTTGCTCTCCTCGATTACCAGATCTTTTTGCTCAAAAAATTGATATGATCGAGGTATTGAATCAGTTTGCTGAAATGGAGAAGCAAGATCCTCAATGGAAGACTCGTCAACAAGCCCTGGAGCCCATTTTATATGATGTGGCTGTTCTGGATGACTCTCAAAAACAATTTATTCTTAAAAATTTTAAAAGCCTGACCGTTGAAGACCTCAATATTTTTGGTGTGGCTAAATTTCCAACTGAAGAGCCTTTCTCCCAATATTATTATTGGGCCACTGTGAAATGGGAAAATGTGCAGGGGAAAGGTGGGGCTTTTTTTATTTTAGGAACTTTTAAAGATTTGTCTTCTAAGTTTACGGGACTTTTAAACCAAAAAGGTCAAGAGGCTTTTCTTCGTTATTTTAAAAAGTATGCAGTGTCTCAAAATCAAATGTTTCTTCAATCTTTTGATGCTGAAGAAGAGCCCCCTGAGGCTCTTTTGAATCTGGTTCACCAGGTTATCGGTATGGAATTGGGGTTAGTTTCCGATATGCGAGTGAGTTTATCCTTATTGGACTCCTTACAGAAAGCCCTTGAAGGGCTTGGCGAACCAGAAGAAACTGAACCACAACAGCCTTTTTTCCAGTTTTATCATCCCATATATATTCTTCCAGGTGAGGGCGGACCTTTAGTTTTGCGGTCTGTTAAGATGTAAGCGATGGTTTTGGGATATTCACAAATTGCAGATAAAACTTCAGCTCATTAATGCTTTCTTTAATATCTTCCAGGGCGCGATGATTAGAATGTGATTTTTTATATTCTTTTTTAAAGACGTTGTTGAAAATCACTTTCCAGGAACTCACATCTAGCATGCGATAGTGGAGTTTTTCTTCCAGTCGAGGCATGTACTTTTTAATAAAAAGCCGATCTTGCCCGATGGAGTTGCCCGCCAGCACTACAGGCTTCCCTGAGAAGTGCTGCTGGGTGAGAGAGAGAAGCTCATCTTCAACGGTTCGTTGGTTTTTTCCTTTAGGAATCAGTTCCAGAAGTCCTGACTTGCGGTGTTGCTTTTGGTTCCAATCATCCATATTTTCCAGATAAGAAGAAGGTTGCTTCACCACAGCTTGGTATGATTCCAATTCCTGAAGGTGAATATCTGTGACAATGGCGCCCACTTCAATAATGACTTCTTTTTGAACGTCAAGCCCTGTCATTTCCAGGTCTAACCATAAGAGAGCGTCTATTTTATCTTTTTCTTCCATTATGAAAGCCTTTTTCCTATTATATGCAAATTTAAAGAATGACGGCAACGGTTTAAGGGAATTATATTGAAGACCTTGTAAGGAGTGATGGATGAGTGAAAAGTGGAGTTGGAGTTTAAAAGGAAAACGGGCTCTTGTTTGTGGGGCGTCTCAAGGAATTGGACGAGCGACGGCACAGAGTTTAGCTCATTTAGGCTGTGAAGTGGACCTGCTTGCCAGACGTGAAGAACTCCTTAAAGAGGTGGTTCAAACTTTGTCTCAGTCAGAAGGACAAAGTCATGGGTGGATGGCCGTGGATGTTTTATGTCGGGAAGAGTTAGAGGCCAAGGTTCAGGAAGGCCTCAGGCATCGAGGTGGCTGGCATATTCTGGTGTGCAATTCGGGCGGCCCTCCTTCTGGCCCCTTATTGGAGGCTTCAGAGGCCGATTTTAAGAAAGGTTTTGCACAACATGTGCTAGCTAATCAACTTCTGGTCAAAAACACAGTGCCTTTTATGAAGAAAGAAGGTTATGGAAGAATTATTAATATTATTTCCACTTCAGTGAAAGCGCCCATTCCTGGGCTGGGCGTTTCAAACACCATTCGAGGGGCTGTGGCCAGTTGGAGTAAAACATTGGCTGGTGAGTTGGGGCCTTTTGGCATCACTGTGAACAATGTGTTGCCAGGGTTCACTCTAACAGAACGTCTGGAGTCACTGAAAAAGGCTGTGGCTCAAAAAAGAAATATTTCAGAGGAAGACGTGGAAAAGTTATGGAAAAATCAGGTACCCTTGGGGCGTTTTGCAAAGCCAGAAGAGGTGGGAATGGCGGTGGCCTTTTTAGCGTCTTCAGCAGCGTCCTATATTTCTGGCGTGAGTTTACCTGTGGATGGAGGACGGCTCCCTTGTTTTTAAGAGTGTTGGAAAGAAGGAGAAAGGTTTATGGAAATCATTAAAAACTTTATTAAAGGGGAATATGTGGCGCCTCAGTCTGAGCGTTATATGGACTCTTTTAACCCAGCAACGGGGCAGGTTGCGGTTCAGATTCCAGACTCTCAGGAAGTGGATGTGGTCATGGCTGTGAAAGCCGCCAAAGAGGCTTTTCCAGGTTGGTCTCAAACGTCCATGTGGGAGCGGGCTCAAATTTTAAATCGCATTTCGGATCTTCTGGAAAAGCGGGCCGAAGAGTTTGCACAAATAGAAAGTGAAGATGTGGGAAAACCGCTTTGGCTAGCCAGAGAGGTGGATATTCCTCGAACCATTGCCAACTTTCGTTTCTTTGCTTCCAAAATTCTCACTCGAGAAGAACGTTGTTCAGAAATGGACCAAGTGGCCATAAACTACACCTTAAGGCAACCAGTGGGAGTGTGTGGGCTCATTGCTCCATGGAACTTGCCACTTTATTTAATGACCTGGAAGTTGGCTCCTTGCTTGGCCATGGGGAATACGGCGGTTTGTAAACCTTCTGAACTCACATCACGTTCAACAGCTCTTTTGGGAGAGGTGTTAAATGAGGCTGGGTTGCCTCCAGGCGTTTGTAACATTGTGATGGGACGTGGAGAAACGGCTGGAGCCGCTTTGGTACAACATCCCTCTGTTCCTGTCATTTCGTTTACGGGGGGGACTCAAACAGGAGCTCATATTCAGCAAATGGCAGCACCTTTTTTTAAAAAAGTAAGTTTGGAGTTAGGGGGGAAAAACGCCAATATTGTTTTTAAGGATGCGGATATGGAGAAGGCTCTTGAGGGAACCCTGCGTGCAGGCTTTTTAAATTCTGGTCAGATTTGCTTGTGTGGTTCTCGTCTTTTGGTTCAACAAGACATTTATGAGGAGTTTGTGGGACGATTAAAAGAAAGGGTACAGGCTCTTAAGGTGGGAGATCCCAAGGAAGAAGATACCTTTTTAGGCCCCGTGGTTAGCCAAGAACATCAAAGTAAAATTTTAAGTTGTATTAAGAAAGCCCAGGAAGATGGTGGCAAAGTGACCGTAGGGGGCGGGAAGGTGCAGAACTTAAAGGAAGATCTTAAGGGAGGCTATTTTGTAGAACCTACAGTGATTGAAGACCTTTCTTTCTGTTCGGATATTTGGCAAACAGAGATTTTTGGCCCTGTTATTACCGTGGCTCCTTTTAAGTATCAAAAAGATGCAGTGAAACTGGCTAACACTTCTTCTTATGGTTTATCCGCCAGTTTGTGGACCAAAGATATTCAACGAGCCCATCGGGTTGCTAGAGAATTGGAAGCAGGTACAGTGTGGATCAATACCTGGATGAAAAGGGATTTAAGAGTGCCTTTTGGAGGTATGAAAGATTCAGGAGTGGGTCGTGAGGGAGGAGAGTACTCCTTGGACATTTATTCTGAGTTAAAAAATGTCTGTGTGAGTT
>RFKI01000132.1 GCA_003694355.1 Bdellovibrio sp. | reverse complement strand
GGACCAAGGTCCAGGATATCCTTTGGAAAAATTGGCCTTTACATCTTTAGACCCTATGTTAGATTTAAAAACAGAGATGAATAGTCATCTGAAGGGGGGAATCTTTTGAGCCAGTGGTTAACCTTAACAGAGTATTCACTTAAGTATGGAGTGAGTCTTTCAACTCTAAGAAGACGAATTAAGGCCGGGAAGGTGAATAGTCAACTTAGAGGAGGTAAGTATTACTTAATTGATGAACCCTTAAAAACAAATAGAAAACAACTCAATGTCCCGACAAAGAAAAAAAGTGCTGCCATCGATGATGAGGCACATTTTCAAAAAAAATGTGCCTCATCTTCTAAACCTCAAAGCCGTCCATCGGAAAACAGTCTTGAATTTAAAACTTCCATAGATTCTTCAATTTTTGGTCTAAAGTCCAGCATAGATGAAATGCTTGCAGAGATCAAAAGAGCCTATGCTCTTGTCTTGCAAGAAAAGGAAGAACAAATTGTACAATTAAAAGAAGAGGTTTCCGACTTAAAAACCCTCGTTCATGTTTTGGAAAAAGAGAATGAGCGTCTTAAGGAAAATATGAAAGAAGCTTCCGCCCCTATTGATAGCTGGCTTGAAACTCTTTAGGCAGCATCTGTGGTGCTGGCAGCCACTCGCGGAAGCTTTCCTTTCTTCCCTCCCCTTGGTTTTTTTGAAGCTTTTTTCTTAATTCCGCCATCAAGAGCCAAGGCTAAAACCTCATCGATGTTTTCTACAAACATAAATTTCATTTCTTTTTTAAACTGCTCTGGAATTTCAGCGACATCTTTTTTATTGGCAAGAGGGAGGATAATGTTTTTAACTCCCTGACTGAGGGCAGCTAAAGCTTTTTCTTTAATGCCTCCAACAGGCAAGACGCGTCCAGCAAGAGTCACTTCCCCTGTCATAGCCACATCCATACGTACAGGAGTTTCTGTAAGTAAACTGATTAAAGCGGTTGTGATAGTCACCCCTGCAGAAGGTCCATCTTTAGGAATAGCTCCAGCAGGAAGGTGAACATGGATTTCATATTTTTCAAACCAATCTTCAGGGATTCCAAGTTCGTCATGGTGGGCGCGTGCATAAGAAAGAGCTGCTTGAGCCGACTCTTTCATAACATCTCCCAGTTGGCCAGTTAAGCGGAGTCCTCCCTTTCCTTTCATTTTTAAAGCTTCTACATAAAGAATTTCTCCGCCCGCTTGTGTCCAGGCTAAGCCTGTAACAATACCAATTTGATTTTCTTTGTATTTTTCATCTTTAAGGAATTTAGGTGCTCCTAAAAGCTCTGTGACCATGTCTTTTGTAATAACATGAGTGACATTATCTTCTCCAGAGACGACTTTTTTAGCTATTTTTCTGCAAATGGATCCAATTTCTCTTTCAAGGTTTCTTAGACCAGCTTCTTTGGTGTAGTGAGAAATAAGATATTTAAGTCCTTCATCTGTAAAGGAAATATTCTTTTCTGTGATACCATTATTTTCAATTTGTCTAGAGATAATGTGTTTTTTAGCAATTAGAAGCTTATCACTTTCTGTATATCCAGAGATATTAATGATTTCCATTCTATCTCGTAGAGCAGGAGGAATATTGTCAACAACATTTGCTGTTGCAATAAAAAGAGTGTTGCTCAGATCGAAGTCCACATTGAGGTAATTATCTCTAAAAGTGGAGTTCTGCTCTGGGTCTAAAACTTCTAGCATAGCCGCACTGGGGTCCCCTCTAAAATCTGAACCTAATTTATCAATCTCATCTAAAACAATGACAGGGTTATTGGTTTTTACACTTTTAAGAGCTTGTATAATTTTTCCTGGCATGGCGCCCACATAAGTTCTTCGGTGTCCGCGAATTTCAGCTTCATCTTTTACGCCACCTAGAGAAAGTCGAAAATATTTTCTGCCCATGGCGCTAGCAATGCTTTTACCTAAAGATGTTTTTCCGACTCCTGGAGGTCCTGCAAAACAGAGAATGGGTCCACGAAGGTCTTTTTTCTTGAGCTTTCGTACAGCCAGAAACTCTAGAATGCGGTCCTTAACTTTGTGAAGGTCATAATGATCTCTATCTAAAATTTCTTGAGCTCTTTTAATGTCCAGATTGTCCTCTGTTTGAATGTTCCAGGGTAATTCCACCATCCAATCCAAATAGGTGCGTAACATAGAAGCTTCACTGGCATCAGGATGCATCCTTTCAAGTCGTCGAAGTTGTTTAAGAGCTTCTTCTTGAACCTTGGGAGGCATGCCAGCGTTTTTAATGCGCTCTCTAATTTCATCAATGTCTTCAGATTTTGGGTCAGAATCTCCAAGCTCATTTTTAATAGCTTTCATTTGTTCTCGGAGAAAGTATTCTCTTTGACTTTTTGTCATTTCATCTTTGGCGGTGTTTCGGATGCGAGCTTGCATTTGGAGGACTTCAAGTTCATTTAATAAAATTTCATTAACAAGAGACAGTCTTTCTTTAGGATCTTGGGTTTCAAGCACTTTTTGAGCATCTGAAACTTTAAGTCCCAAGTGACTGGCAATTAAATCAGCAATGCGTCCAGGGTCTTGGAGGTCATCCAGAAGGAGCAAGATATCAGGAGATAACATTCTTCCAAGGGCAATGATTTTTTCAAGTTGATCTTTTGCGTTTCTAATAAGAGCTTCCACTTCTATAGGAGTTGCAGAGGACTGCACTTCAGGGATGAGTTCATGTGAGACTTCATAGAATTCATCTGTTTTTGTATAACTTTTAATAAGACCTTTACCTTCTCCGTGAATGAGAATTTTTAATCGTCCATCACTTAACTTTCTCATGCGCATAATAGAAGCAACGGTTCCTACAGAATAAATGTTCTCTGGAGCCGGATGTTCTTCACTGATTTCTTTTTGTGAAGCAAGGAAGATGTATCTTTTTTTGGCTAAAGCTTCTTCAACGGCACGAATGGAAAAGTCCCTTCCAACATAGAGATTTAAGACCATATAGGGAAAAACAACTAAATCTCTTACTGGAAGTAAAGGTAAAACTTCGGGTATATCGATAACTTTGTTTTCTGAACTCATATGTCCTCCGCCAATGCGGTTTTCTGTTAATTTCTAAAGACCTCATCGGTTTCAGAAAAGAGGGCTTTAATAAAAATGGACCAAAAATAAGTCTGGAATTCTTTGAAATATGAAAGCTTTTCTAAAAACTTGTTAAAACCTTTTTCAGGACATTAAACGAGAAGCTCTGTGCAAAGAATTCATAAAATCTTTAAAAAATACATCAAAAACTTAATAGAAGCTAATTTGAGAGAGATGGATTTTTGTCTAGATAGGACTAGAGTCCAGCCTGTGAGGAAAGACTGATTTGAAGATAAACAATGAGGATAAAAAGAATGAGGTAAATAAAAGTTTTAATAGTTTCTTTTTTGCTAGATTTTGACACATTCATTTTAAACCTCTCTCTTTCTTTTGTATTTTTATTCAGCAAAAGAAGTGCCAGAAGAGGTCAAATAGGTGAGTCATTTTCAAGAGTTATCCATGAACCTTTTTCAGAAAGGGTGACAAAAAGTGTTTATATTGGTTCATTTTGAATGAATTAAAATCCAAAGTGCCAGAAGCTAGGTTTTCGGGGTGTCTGGTTGATTGTCAGGGTGAGCTTTCTGGAAAGCAGGTAAAGACAAGCAGTTTTTTTCTATTTGAGTTATTGTGGGAAATGGGGAAAGATCTACCTGAAATCTTCTGGCATTATAAATCTGGGGCACTAAAAAAAGGTCTGCTGCTGTGAGAGAGTCTCCCAAAGAAAAAGTCTTGGCGTGGGTTTTTAATATTTTTTCAATGGCAAGGAACCCCTTTGTAATCCATTGTCTGGCCCAAGAAAGTTGACCTTCTCTATCTAAGTGAAATTGATTCCCGAGAGCTTGCAGGACTTTTAAGTTTTGAATGGGTTGAATGCCAGAGTTGATCATTTCACAGATTTGCAAAGTTAAGGCCTTTAAGTAGGGGTCCTTAGGGAAAAGGGCAGGAAGAGGCTTTATATCTTCAAGATAACAGATAATGGCCATGGATTGAGAGAGAGTCTTTTTATCAGGGGTAACAAGGGTTGGAACTTCTTCTGCTGGGTTGATTTCTTTATAGGATGGGAGGTGTTGTTCTCCGCCCTCTTTTAGGAGATGAACAGGCTTATACTCAAAGGGGATTTTTTTGTAATGCAGGGCAATGCGAACGCGATATGAAGAAGAGCTTCGAAAGTAACTGTATAGAGAAAACATATTGCCGAGAATATATTAATTAACTATTCTGGCGTCAAATCTTAAGGAGGTCTTTATGAAACTTGGAAGTTTAAAGGACTCTCAGTCCAGAGATGGGCTTCTTATTGTTGTTAGCCGGGATAACAAAAAAGCTGTTCGGGTTCCAGAAATAGCAAAAAGCCTTAGGGAGGCCATTGAAGATTGGGGTCGCACTCGTCCTCAGTTAGAGGAGGTTTATCAACAACTCAACGAAGGACAACGAAAAGATGCTTTTGAACTTTCAGAAAAAGACCTTCATTCCGCTTTGCCCCGTAGCTTTCAATGGGCTGATGGCTCTGCTTTCATTCACCATATTAAGCTTGTAAGAAAGGCGAGAAATGCTCCTTTGCCAGAGACCCTCATGACTGTTCCTTTGATGTACCAGGGCGGGAGTGATCAGTTCCTGGCGCCCACAGAAGCAATTCCTCAGGTGGACTTTTCTCATGGAACAGATTTCGAAGGAGAGGTGGCAGTTATTACAGATGATGTGCCTATGGGTATAGGGGCACAAGAGGCGTTAAAACACATTATTTTATTTGTTTTAGTTAATGATGTTTCTTTGAGGGGGCTAATTCCTGGAGAATTGGCTCAGGGCTTTGGCTTTTTTCAAAGTAAACCAGCTTCAGCTCTTTCCCCTTTTGCGATCACTCCTGATGAGCTAGAAGAAGCTTGGAGAGAGGGTCGCGTTCATTTGCCACTGTTGGTAAATTATAATGATCAATTTTTTGGAAAGGCAAATGCTGGAGAAATGCACTTTCACTTTGGTGAGCTTATTGCTCATGCGGCTCGCACTCGAAATTTATCTGCAGGAACCATTATTGGAAGTGGAACAGTTTCTAATGAAAACCCAGAGGTTGGCAGCAGTTGTCTTGCTGAAAAAAGAATGATTGAAAAGATCAATACAGGAGAAATCAAAACACCTTTCATGAAGGTGGGAGATAAGGTTGAAATCAAAATGTTAAATCAAAAGGGAGAAAATCTTTTCGGAACCATTTGCCAAGAGGTTAAGCAAGCTTAAGAAAACTCTATGGAAAATCTATTTAGTTTTTTTATTTTAATTTTACTATTCTATGGGCGGTCTTTGGGCCTTAAACACAAAAAGAAGGCCCATGTGAAATGGATGTTTGTTGTCATTGCTTTAGATCTTCTCTTGGTGCTTTTCTTGTCCATTAAAAGACAAGCCTTGGGAAAGGTGTCTTCTGACATGCCTTGGACTCTTATGGTGCATCTTCCTTTTGCAATTGGTTGTGTGTTAGGGTATTTGGCGAGTATTTATTATGGGATGAAGCTGTATCATGGACAAGAGCGTTATCGTTCCACAATGAAAAGGTTGGATCGCTTCATTGTTGTTTTTCGAGTGATGACATTTCTGACAAGCCTGGCTTATGAGTACTTTTAGTTTTCTCTTGTTCTCCTAAAAATTTCATGATTTGCTAAAGATATTGCCACAAGGAGGAGGCATGAAGTTTTTGGGGGGAGTTTTTTTATTTATTTTCTTGGCGTCTTGTCAATCCAAGTCAAATTTAGAAATCAAACAGATTACGTCTTTCTACAGTACACCAACAAAGGCAATTCCTGTTGAACAATACCCTTTTTTTAAAGATGATATTCATTTTAAACATCTTAAAACAGCCATTTTTAGACAATTGGTTCGCTATGAGCGTAAGAACTTAAATGGTTTTATTTCCTTGGGTGGAAAGCCATATCCGCTGAGTCAAGTTAAGGAAACTCTAGAGTCGTTTTTGAGATTAGTTATTCAAACAGAAAAATGCTTTCAAAAATATGAAAAAAAGACATGCTGGAATGCTTTTAATGAAGAACTTCGACAAAATTATGTGGTTTATGCTCCAAAACTGGAGGTGGGGGATCCTCGTTTTGGAGAAGAGGAAGAAACTTTTTTTACAGGGTACTATACACCCTTGCTAGAAGGGTCTATTAAGCCAAGTAAGGAATATCCTTATGCGATTTACAAAAGACCCTTGGATGAGAACTTAAGAAAAAAAACGCGTCAGGAAATTGATTTTCATAGGGCCTTTCAGGGTAAAAATCTAGAGCTCTTTTTTTCAAAAGATCTTTTTGAGCTTTATCTACTTCATGTGGAAGGAGGAGGCAAGGTTCGAGTGAGGGAAGGAAAAACTTTTAAAGACTATTATTTATCTTATGATGGGACCAATAGTCAGCCTTGGGTTTTTATATCTAAATACATGAGGGCAAAAGGCCTGATCAAAAATGGATCTATTTGGGCTCAAAGGGAATATTTAAAAAAACATCCAGAAAGAGCAGAAGAGATTTTTTCCACTTGTCCCTCCTATGTGTATTTTAAAATTACGGATCATCCGCCACTAGGAAGTGATGGAGTTCCATTGACAAACAGGCGCTCTTTGGCAACGGATTCAAAGTTATATCCTTTTAAGGGCATGTTAACTTTTGTTCAGACTCGTCGACTCAGGGAGAGCTATAAAGGTCGACTGGAAGATCCCAATCAAGTGCCTTATAAAGAATTTTC
>RFKI01000131.1 GCA_003694355.1 Bdellovibrio sp. | reverse complement strand
GTTTGAGACGGTAGTCTTTATTGCAGGAAAGTTGAGAAGAGCTTTCTTTAGGGGAAAGAACTTTTTCTCGAAGACCGCTTTGGTAGGAAGCAAAAGAGAACTGGTGGCACTCGGGAGAAACTTGCATTTTTTGAAGAAGAAGGGGGTTCGGTGGGGTGTGAAAGAAAAAGGGACTTAATTGAAAAACCAGGTAGGAGGCGAGGATCAGGCGACTCCAAAATCGGGAGGGCTCAGGCCGGGCAAAAGATTGATACATGGTCTCTCGTTTTTTTTGGTCCATTTCAAAATAGTAGACCACGTAAAAAATAACGATAAAAAGATGTATAAGAGGGCTAAAGAAGGGGCCAGCTATCCAAAGAAGGGTATAGTAAATGATCAAGGTCAATGCGGCCCAGAACAACTGCTGAGCTCGGGATGTTAGTAGAAAAAGTGGGGTGATGGCTTCAATGAGAAAGCTGAAAAAGGCCGCCCACTCATAGGCCTTCATCTGTTTGTGAGTGATATGGTCGGGGTGGATCCAGTCTTTCAGGTTTTCCAGAAACCAGTATCCAGAAAGCCAGTCGGGTTGCAGGTGAAGAAGGCCCTCAAAGAGAATAAAGAGAATAAAGAAGCGAGAAAAAAAGTTAATCTTGTTTGGGAAGACTAATAGGTAAATGCTTGAAATAAATATTAAACTATTGATGTTCGAAAAGTGGGAAGAGCTTAAGGTAAAGTGAAGACCAAAAAACAGGGTGGAAAACAACAGAAGAGCCCAGGCCAGTGTGAGGAAGCGGTTTAATAATAGAGGAATCAGGCCTAAAAGAGAGGCCAGAAGGTAAGTGGTGGTTAAAAAAGGTGAGGCAAGAAGCTCCAGAAAAGTGGAGCAGGATTTAAAATAAGGCCAGCATAGAAGCGGAAGATTGTGGTTTGAAGAGGAGAACCAGAGAAAATAGGTGCAAATATGGGCGAGGAAGAGAACGACTCCCAAGTATCGAAGACTTGGTGAGTTTTTAATTTCCCAAATTTGCGCTCTAATCCATTCCATAGCGTTTCTTTCTTTGTCCGCTATAATAGCCGTAAGTGTATTGAATAGCTGATATTAAACTTAAAAGAACGCTTAACCACAATCCATAATATCCAATGTCATCCAGAACAGGGAAAATAGGCGAAATAAACAAAAGAGGAATGGAAATCATTTGAAGGCCTGTTTTCCATTTCCCAAAAGGTTTTGCTGCAATGATCACTTTGTTGGCGGCAGCCACAGAGCGAATGCCGCCAATAAAGATATCTCTGGATAGAAGCAGGGAAACCATAATGGGGTCTACTTTTTTAAGCCATAACAGGATAATCAGAGCATTGAGGACCAGAATTTTGTCCGCTATGGGGTCCATGAACTTCCCCATGGCGCTTTCCGCATGGTAGCGGCGGGCCCAAAAGCCGTCCAGCCAGTCTGTTAGGGAGGCCAGAACAAAAATACCAAGGGCCACCCAAGTGGACCAGGGAGGAGCGGCAAATAAAACTCCAAAAAGAACGGGAGAAAGTATAATGCGCGTGTAAGTGGCCGCCATGGGAAGGTGCTTTTTCCATTCAGGGATCTCAGACACAATTGACTCCTTGGAGGCTAGGGGTAAACTTTATAAGTAATTCTTTCATGCAGAGGGGTCAATTTATTCTCAAACAAAGTTTCTTGATATTTTTTACGTTGGCATTGGTGGGATCTGTTTTTTCTATAGGCTGGGGGCAGCCAAAGTCACCTCCTTTTCCTTTGCTGTCTCCGCCTAAAGCCCCTTTTTGGAGAGTGAAACCCAAAGTTTACCAGAAAATTCTTGAGAATCGATCCATTGTGGTTTCGGTTAAAACACAGCCTTTAAAAGGGGGACTTCATCAACTTTATATGCAAGGGGCTGGGATTGTTTCAGCCCCTCTTAAATATTGTTTTGCACAGGCCAGACAATTCGAAAACTTAAAAAAAGTGAGCTCCTACATTGTTTCTGCTCGTTTTCATTCCAAGAGTCAGCGCCTTTATCTTCATACCAAGGCCTATGGGTTCCATGCTCAAATGTTGATGCAGATTTATGTGGCTCCCTCTGCTTTTATCCATTGGAAAGTGGTGGCGGGGTCTTTTACTGGATTGAGAGGGGTTTTTGTCTTTAAATCTGTTGGGGCAGAAAAAACAGAACTTTCTCTTACAGCCATCTACCCCTACAAGACCCTTAAGATGCCTCACTTTTTTGTGGAGTTTGGCTTAGAGGTTATTCTTCAAAAGGTGGCTTGGAAAATGCGCCGTTTTATAGAGGAGCGCTATAAGCAAAGCCTTCGAAAATGACAATACGCTTCATTCTTTTTAAAAAAGGGTCCCGATCTTTTAAAACAGTGATATATCCCTAACTAATAACTTAAACAGGAGAGAGCTTGTGGATAGAAACCTGGCTTTAGAGTTTGTGAGAATCACAGAAGCTGCGGCTTTATCCAGTGCCCGTTTTATGGGGCGAGGAGATGAAAAGGCGGCGGACCAAGCGGCTGTTGATGCCATGAGACGAGCTTTTGACTCTGTGAGAGTGGACGGCACGGTGGTAATTGGAGAAGGCGAGCGAGATGAGGCCCCCATGCTCTATATTGGCGAAAAAGTAGGATGGGCTGTAGATAGTGCGCCTAAAGTGGATATTGCTCTGGATCCCTTGGAAGGGACCACCATTTGTGCCAAAGGAGCTGAAGGGGCTATTTCTGTGATTGCTGTGGCTAAGGCGGGGTGTTTTCTCCATGCCCCAGACACTTATATGGATAAGATTGCCTGTGGTCCAGAGGCCAAACATTGCATTAGCCTGGATAAATCTCCCGAAGAAAATATTGGAGCCATTAGTGAAGTTTTACGAAAACCCATTTCTGACGTCACAGTGGTGATTCTGGATCGCCCCCGCCATGAAGAGTTGATTCGTCGGGTGAGAGCCACAGGAGCTCGTATTCGCTTGATTGGAGATGGCGATGTTTCGGGTGGCGTGGCCACTTGCTGGAAGGATTCGGGAATTGATTTGTTGCTGGGGATTGGGGGCGCGCCTGAAGGGGTGATCACAGCCGCTGCTATTAAATGCATGGGAGGTGATTTTCAAGGGCGTTTGGTATTTAGAAATGAGGCTGAAAAAGAAAGAGCGTTAAAAATGGGCATTGAAGACCTGGAGCACGTGTATCAATTGGAGGAATTAGCTTCAGGGGAAGTGATGTTCTGTGCCACAGGAGTGACGGACGGTCCTTTTCTTCGAGGGGTAAAAACACTTAAGGACAACCGAGCCACCACGCACTCTGTGGTGATGCGCTCGAAAACAGGAACGGTTCGGCATATTCATGCAGAACATAATTTTAATATAAAACCGTTATTGCTTGCGCGTTCTGAGGCGCAAGAGGGAACTCATGTCTCATAAAAAAGTTGTTTGTTTTTCTTGTGGACATGTTATGTTTTTTGAACACATTTCTCGCCGTGATGAGTGCGAAAAGTGTGGTGCCGACATTCGTGTTTGTAAAAACTGTCAGTTTTATGATCCAACGGCTTATAATGAATGTCGTGAGCCTCAGGCGGAGCCCATTCAGGATAAGGAACGCAGCCACTTTTGTGACTATTTTGAGCCGGCTTCCAATCAAAGGGGGGCGCAAGCTTCTTCTTCGAAGGAAGAGTTATTGGCGGCTGCTGAGGCCTTGTTTAAAAAAGACAAATAGGTTCTGGTTTGGGAAAGGGATGACGGTTGAGAGTAAAAAAGAAAGAGGGATTAAAGGGGGGAAGATGAAAAGAGGTATTCTTTCTTTATTGATTTTTTGGATTCCATTAATGGTTTGGGCTGACTTTAACCCCAAGCCGTTAAAACCTTTTAACCAACCTTATCACTTGCCATCCATTGTGCCGTTGAAACCAGAGTGCGAGTTGTACATAAAAAACTTTCATCGCATTTTGGAGGATTTTCAGGCCTTCAATGAACAAAACATAAAATATATGGGGAAGCTCTCCCAGCATCTTTTAACCTGGCTTGTGGAGCTGGAACCCATAGCTAAATCACGAGGGTTGGTCACTTTTAAGAATACTTATTTTGCGCCTATGGAAAAAACAGCAAGTGAATTGAATTCCAACTTTTCACTTTTGATATAACTTCCTGAAATAATAATCTACCACTACTAAGTTTTATTTTTTGAAACTCTTTCGCACCAGGATTTGAAGTGAGTGTAAGAATGTAATTAGTCTTATTTATATATCTGAAAAATGGTTCAAGGGAATCATAACCAAGAAATGGATTAAGCGTTGCTGCATCGAACCTAAAATGCTCGTAGATTCCCTTTGCATACATTCGAGATGATGAGCCTATATCTCCCCTCTTAGCATCACAAATCTTTATTATTTGTTTTGGAATTTTCGGAAGAATGTTTTCTAAAACTCTCAAGCCATAGCTTCCCATGGATTCAAAAAATGCCATATTAAACTTATACGCATCAACAATTTCATAGGTAGCCTCAATCACACCTTCTATAAAATATTCAACAAAGTCTTTTTTGAAGGTAATGTAGGAAGGTAATAACTCAGGATAAATATCCAAT
>RFKI01000130.1 GCA_003694355.1 Bdellovibrio sp. | reverse complement strand
CATCTAAGGTGTCATTTAAGTTATTCAAAGAACGACAATTGGTATGCATCCATTGTCCATCAGAAAATTGAAATAGATAATGAGGGTCTTTGCTCACTTCTTTAGGATTTACGAGACCAAGACGAAGAATGTCATAGATGCCTAGAATTGATGGTTGATTAGAGAAAACAACCAGAAAAGGTCTTTTCCTAAAATAAAGGGAAGTGGCATTTAGAGATGGGTAGTTTTTGGAACAAACTCCTAAAAAATTTTTAATAAGAAAATGATCATTGGGCTGGACATAAATAGCTGCAAAAGAGTTATTATGGGTAGCTCCGCTTTTCCAGATACCTGCAAATCCATCAAAATGAGATATGGATGATGATTTAATTTGTAAATCTTGAAGATGTTCTTCTTGTTTTGGAATGCAGTTTTTCATTTGATTTTTTTTACAGAAAATAGACTGCTCAGATTTTAGGGAAAGATAAGGGGTCCAATCATCTTTAAAATGAATTTTTGTTTCAAGAAACCATCCATTTTTATTATAGATCCAAAAAGAGGGATCTTCGTCTTGATAATTCCATCCTATAATTTCTGGAAGCCAAACATGATTGGATGGAACTCTAAAAACTCCACTTTTAAGTAATTTGCATTGCCTGATGGAGGGAGGTGTTTGAGAGTGTTTGGATGAGAGATGTGACTTTTTGGAGAAAAAAAGAGATATTTCTTTAAAATTAATGTGTTCAGCAAGAATTCCTACAATTAAGACGAGGGCTGTCACAATAGCTAAACCAATAAGAAACCAGAAGGAAAATGGAAGTTTTTTAGAAGACATGATGACTCCTAGATGTTAATGGCAGCTCCAAATAAGAAGGTTGGCTGTGTATTTACGGATTTATTGGAACCCTTTCTGAAAAGAGTGTCGTTAGAGTAGTCAAATCTGGCTTCTGCAAAACTATGGATTCGAGCTCTCCACTTCATTTTATAAGCCAGAGCTCCAGAAAAAACAGTGTCTGCAATAGCTGTAGTTCCTGCTAAGAATCCATTGGTGTGTTTGAGGCCTTCTAGGCGCAAGCTGATTTGATTTTTTTTGTTAAAAAGATAAGTTAGAGTTTCACTGGCACCTAACCAGTCTGTGGAGATAATTTGTCCGTTAATGCTTTCGCGTTTTGAAGTGCCATAAATAAACTGAAATTTGTGGAGAAAACTTCTCCACTGCCATTCTTGAAAAGCTTGTAAGAGGAGTCTGTGGGATCCATTATCTGAGTTTGTTTCTGGCCCAAAATAAATATCTATACCCATTAACCGATTGGGGGCTAGAGAATATATAGACTGAAGCCCCAGAGAGGGAGAGCTATTGTTGTCTCTGTCCTGATTCCATCCATTAACCAGGAAGATTTCGCTGCTGAATTGAGGGCCCCATTTTCGAACCCAGCTAATGCCTGTATGGATATGAGGCACGGCGAGTGTGTTAATAAGGTCAAAGGAAAAAAGAGGGTTTTTCCCAGGTAGGTGAGAAGCATGCATGAGAGGGCTTTTGAATTTTCCGATTTTAATATAAGAAGGGAGATTTTTAGTGAGGTGATATTTAAAATAAGTTTGTCTAAAAGGATTTGTGGCTTCAGAAAAGCTGCCATCAGGAGAGGACATCAGGGTGTCATAGGTAGGACCATAGGAGAGGTCAACATTTAAACTATAATTCTTCCCTCTATGAACTCCGCCCACATTAACCAATCCTATAAGGAACTGATTGTGAAATCGGTCATTCATTCTTAAAGCATTTTGTTCATCAGCAAATGTAGAAGAAGTATTATTCACAGATGGGGCGTTGAGATTGTATGCATAAGAGGCATCAAAATAAAATTTGAGTTTAAAGGGAATTCGGTTAATAGAAAGTTTTTTGATTTTTTTAAGAACTTCCTGATTTGGGGTAGTAGACGGTTTTAAGTTTTGTGGATGCTTTCTTTTTGGGGGAAGTGCCGTTCTTGAAATAAATTTCTTGGAATTTCCATTTTGAGAAATAACCCAACGTTCTTGTCCATAGATTTTTGCTGTTATGGCATTAAATTTTATAACATCACTTTTTATTTTTAACTGACCTTGAACTTGATGATTTTGACACTTAATAAGTGGGGCTTGTATTTTTTGTATTTTAAGCCTTTTTCGAGTTTGACAATCAAGGGTTGTAACCTGAATAGCCGTTGAAGAACAGGCATTGACATCAACAATACCGCCTAGAAGGCGCAGGTCATAACATCCTTTGGGGGTTTTAATAAAAGCTGAGTAAGAAGGAAGGCTTATAAGGCAGACGAATATAAATAAATAGTTACTTTTTCTTGTGAGCATTTTGTTGGCAAGTAACATGCTTGATTTCTCCTTCATTATAGAATTGTACTGATTTGACAAAGCAATTGTCATTAACAAAAAGCCGATAAGCTCCCGTTTTTAAAACAAGAGGAACATTTGTTAGGTAGTTTCCGACTAACTTGTCTTGCATATCATAAATGTAAAGGCCCGTGAGACTAGGATAATCAAACTGAACCACACCAGCTTCTCCCAGGGTGTACTCATGCTTGCCTTTGGGATAAACAAGAAAGTCATTGATGATGTGAGAAAAATAAGGTTTTTTATAGAGATGCAGCTTATATCGTCCAGTTTTTACAAGAAAGCGTCGATCACTTTTAAATTTATGAATCACGGTGGAGTTTTTGTCTAAAAGCTCTACATTGATAAGTCCCTTTGTGAAATGAATCAAAACTTCGCCCTTGCCTTCAACGGTTAGGATCACGCGTTTCCCTTTTGGAATTGTGAAGGGAGGGAATTTATAAATGGGGTCAATATAAACTTCAGCCTCATATTTTCCAGGAGGCACACGCACTCCCCAGCTAGCTGTAAAGGTTCTGAAGTATTCTCTTTTTCCATTTTTTTTGATGCGATAAAGATTGACAGGAGCTATCGGGTTGGGGCTTTTTACAATCAGATTATTGTTTTTTTTGATGGTGTTGGATATTTTTCCTAAAGCCGTAAAAAGTTCTTCTTCTTTGTTCACGGGAAAGGTTTTTCCAATACAGCTCACTTTCTTATATTCTTCAGAGTTGGGGTCAAATCCGATGGCCACCACATAGATTTCAATGTCAATGTCAGGGTTGGCTTGAACTTTTTTGGAGAGTTTACAAGGGTCTCCGCCGCAGGTTTCTTTGCCATCGGTAAAAATCACAATACGCTTAGGGCCTTTATGTCCTTTTAGGTCTTTGATGGCTTCTTCAATACTCTTTTGAAGAGGTGTGCGTCCAATGGGCATCATATAAGCCACTTTCTTTTCTATGGCATCTAGGTTCCTTTCTCTAAAAGGAATGGCAAGAAAATTGTCAGAGCAGTCATTTTTTCTTCTGGCTCCATAAACCCTCATGCCAACCAAAGCCTTCTCGCGCCATTGGTCAATCAGATATCGTGTGATTAATTTTTTTGAGAAATACATTTTGGTGCGATTGCCACCAAGGAGCTGTCCCATAGACCCAGAGCTATCCACAATTAATTCAATTTTTGGTTTTCCTTTTCTTTTTATTTTGGGGGGCAGTTTTTCATAGCTGATTTTAGCATCTTTGTTGGCTTCTTTAAATGGATTGCTGGGAGGCGGGGGAACATATCGATCTTCTTCCTGTAAGGTATTTGCTTTGATAAACTCTTTATCGAAACCTTTTGGAAGGGCCCTTAAATACTCAGGACCCAGATCTTTTTCTTTTGTTGTTTTTGGGTTTTTAGCAGAAGATGGAGGAATGCCAAAGGCTAAAAAAGTGACAAAAAGAGCTAACCATTGTTTCATGTGAACCTCAATATTCTCTCTTATCTTGGTGTAAAAAACTTTCCAATAAAGTCATCAAAACGCAAACCTAATGAAATCATCCAATAACTGGTGGTTTCTGTAAATCTTCCATTTTCAGGGATACTCTTTGCGCCAATGACGTCCTGGCTTGTGGTAGGGCCTGAAAACTTGAGCAAATAGTTATGGGCTCCATAAAATCCAGACAAAACCCAACGTTTTAACCATGGCATCCATTTGAGATAAATAACTGTTTGAATACCGATTTTCCAATTATAAGCAAAAGATCCTGAGCTTGTGCCTCTACTTATGCTTAAATCTTTGGCTTGGAAAAAAGGGAACAGATCGAGATCCACAAAAACATCGCTTATAGCCCAACCGCTTGTTTTGATGGGTTTCCAGAGTTTGGAATGAGGTTCCCATGCGAGACGAGAGCCAAATCCCAGTCCAGCATAATTTGTAGAGATCACGGCTTCATCGGGGTTGGTGGTAGAGAACTCATCACTCAAAGAGGTGAGTCTGAAGGTGGCTCTCCATTTTTTGTTATAAAAGGCGCGGAGTCTATAGTTGAGTTTAAAGGTCATAACTTTTTGTTGTGTGGTTTCAGCTTCTCTATAATATGAGAAAGTGGGAAATTCTCCAGAGAAGTAGTCAAACTCGATTCCATATCTCCACAAAAAATCCAGGAACCATTCAAAATGAAAGTTTCCAAATTGGAAAGAAGGCACATTTTTGTAATAGTTTGCGGGGTTGCCATTTGTCTCTGTGGCTAGAGCCCCCTTAAAGAGACCATAGTCCATTTGAATAAAACCTGGAGGTCCAGGCGGCGGAGGGGGCTCTGTGGCTAAGGGGGGTTCTAGTTCCACTTCGGTATTTTCTTTTTTAGGTGTCCAGGGGGGGCTCATTTCTATAGCCAGATCTCCTTTATAAGGTACTTTCATGACCGTTTTTGAAAGAAGTTCTACAAAGAGAGTGTT
>RFKI01000129.1 GCA_003694355.1 Bdellovibrio sp. | reverse complement strand
GGATATGGAGATGTGACCTATTCCTGGACGCCTTTTTTTAGTACCGCTATTCGGTTTGATTATTGGAATTATCGATCGGAAGTTGAAAAGAGAGGAAGTTTGGCTTTGATTTGGAGTGACTTTTATAAAAATTCTTCTTTTTATCTGGTTTTTTCCAAAAATATGGAGCTACCTATTGAGGAAAAAAATGATGAAGTCCGCTTGGTATGGCGTTTGACTCCTCAGTATGACGCGCCAGTCAAAAGCTTTTAGTCGCCTTCTTTAAAGGCTTTGTTTTTGAGCTCTGGTTTTATTTCGGTTATAAAGACCAAAAAAGGGAGTGTGCTATGATTCAATCTTTAGGTGTTGTGGGCGCTGGCCAGATGGGTAGTGGAATTGCTCAGGTGGCAGCGGCTAAAGGTGTCAGGGTTTTTATGATGGATATCCGTCAGGAAGCTTTGGATAAAGGTTTAAAGGCTATTGCGAAAAGTTGTGATCGTTTTATTCGTAAAGAGAAAATGACAGAGGAAGAAAAGGCGCAAATTTTAAAAAACATTAAAGGGGTTACGGATCTTTCTGATCTGAGTGCCTGTGATATGGTGATTGAAGCAGCCACAGAAGATGTGGCTTTGAAGCTGGATATTTTTAGGAAGCTGGATTCCATTTGTCAAAAGGAAGCCATTTTGTGTTCCAATACTTCTTCGATTTCCATTACTCAAATTGCAGCAGTTACAGAGCGTCCTGAAAAAGTGGCAGGGATGCATTTTATGAACCCAGTTCCTTTGATGAAACTGGTTGAAGGCATTCGGGGACTTCAGACTTCCGATCAAACCTTTCAAATGGTTCAAAGTTTTGCTGAGTTTTTAGGAAAAACTTTTGTGGAAGGTAAAGATATGCCAGGCTTTATTGTGAACCGTATTTTAATGCCCATGATTAATGAAGCGGTGTTTGCTTTGTATGAAGGGGTGGCTAGCGTTGAGGATATTGACAGTGCCATGAAGTTAGGGACTAACCAACCCATGGGGCCTTTGACTTTGGCTGATTTTATTGGTTTAGATACCTGTCTTGCCATTATGAATGTTTTGCATGAAGGGTTGGGAGACAGCAAGTATCGACCCTGTCCTCTTCTTAAAAAGTATGTAGAGGCTGGATGGTTAGGTCGAAAAACAGGCCGGGGTTTTTATACATACAATCAAGAATAGAGAGGCACGAAGAGTGGAAACCTTACTTTATGAAAAACAAGACAACATTGGAATTTTAAAGATCAATCGGCCTAAAGCTTTAAATGCCCTGAACAAACAAGTTATTTCTGAGCTGGAGTCTTTTCTAGAGTCTCCGCCTTCTGATATTCGTTGCTTGGTGATCACGGGAGAGGGTAAGGCCTTTGTTGCAGGTGCTGACATTAAGGAAATGGTGGAAATGACTCCTGAAGAAGCGTTGGAAATGTCTGAGCGAGGCCAGAAGGTATTTCAACATTTGGAAAACTGGAAAGTGCCGTCCATTGCGGCGGTTAATGGCTATGCTTTGGGAGGAGGATTGGAGCTGGCCTTGGCTTGTGATTTCATTATTGCCAGTGAGAAAGCTCAGATGGGTTTGCCAGAGGTATCCTTGGGACTCATTCCAGGATACGGCGGAACTCAACGCTTGGCTCGCGTTGTGGGCAAAGGGGTTGCCCGTTTTATGACTTTAACAGGAAATATGTTTTCAGCAAAACAACTGGCTCAATGGGGGTTAGTGGTGGAAGTCACTTCTGCTGAACAGCTTATGGAAAAGGCTCTTGTTTATGCCAAAGACTTGGCTGCTCGTGGACCTGAGGCTGTGGGGTTGGCCAAGAGAGCCATTAATGAAGGCTATGATAAGAACCAATTTGAGGCCTTGCGATTAGAGGCTCAGCTTTTTTCAGAAGTGTTTAAAACTGAAGATCATAAAGAAGGGCTCCAGGCTTTCCTGGAAAAGCGAAAACCTGTTTTTAAAGGTGAATGATTCGTAAAACACAAGAGATAAGGAGCACTTTTTGTATAAACCATCTCATCCCATTCGTATAGTTACAGCCGCTTCCTTATTTGATGGGCATGACGCCAGCATCAACATCATAAGACGTCTTTTACAAGATGCCGGCGCTGAAGTGATTCACTTGGGTCATAACCGTTCGGTATGGGAAGTGGTTAAGGCGGCTTTACAAGAAGGCGTGCAAGGCATTGCCATTAGCTCTTATCAGGGCGGTCATATGGAGTACTTTAAGTACACCAGGGATTTGTTGAATGCTTTTGGAGCGTCTTATGTGAAAATTTTTGGGGGTGGAGGTGGAGTGATCCAGTATGATGAAAAAAGGGAGCTGGAGGCCTATGGTATTTCCCGTATTTTTCATCCAGATGATGGCCGACGTCTTGGCTTGGAAGGCATGATTGAAGAGATCATGAAAGAATGTGACTTTGATTTACTGGATGCGGCTCAAGGTTCTTCAGAAACCTCACCTCAAAACGCAGATTTGATATCTGAAGAGCAAAGGACTTTGCCGCACCGAGAGCTTGGTTTGGCTATTCATGCTATTGAAAATCAAAAAGAGTTTTCTTTTCCTTCTGAAGTTCGTTCTTTTTTGCAAAACACAGAGCCCTTGGTTTTGGGAGTGACAGGAACAGGTGGGGCTGGGAAGTCCAGCTTGGTGGATGAGCTGTTAACACGCTTCTTTTATTTTTTTCCTCATTTTAAAATCGGAGTTGTTTCTGTGGACCCGTCCAAGAAAAAGACGGGTGGGGCATTGCTGGGAGATCGGATTCGCATGAATGCCTTGGATCAGTCGGGAGCTTTTATGCGTTCTATGGCTTCTCGTGGTTCAGGAAAAGAAATTGCAAAAGCTCTGCCGGATGTTTTGGGCTTTTTAAAGAAAGGGGCTTTTGATTTATTGATTGCTGAGTCTTCAGGAACTGTCTC
>RFKI01000128.1 GCA_003694355.1 Bdellovibrio sp. | reverse complement strand
CGGCATCATGTTTTTATTTTTTTTATTATGTCAAATTGAAAAAAAAGGAGAACTCCATGGAAATCAAAGCATTTTTTGATAAAGACACTTTCACTTTAACCTATGTGGTTTGGGATCAGGAAAGCAAAAAAGGCGTTATTATTGATCCTGTTTTAGACTATGATCCTGCCAGCTCTACCTATAGACATTATTCTGTGGATCAGGTGGTGGATTATGTGAAGGAACACTCTTTATCTATATCTTATATTTTGGAAACTCATGCCCATGCAGATCATTTGTCAGGTGCTCAAGAGTTAAAACGGCGGTTAGAGGGATCACAAGTGGCTATAGGAGCACACATTACAGAGGTGCAATCTATCTTCAAAGATTTTTTTAACCTTAAAGACTTTCCAACAGATGGAAGTCAGTTTGATAGGCTCTTAGAAGAAAATGAAGTGATCCAAGTTGGAAACTTGGAAATAAAAGTTTTATATACACCAGGACATACTCCAGCTTGTTCTTCTTATCTTATCAATAAGGAAGCTGTATTTACGGGAGATGTTCTTTTTATGCCTGACTATGGTGTGGCTCGTTGTGATTTCCCGGGAGGCGATGCCAGGGCTCTTTATCATTCTGTTAAAGAAAAGCTTTATACTTTGCCAGATTCCACCAAATATTATCCAGCCCATGATTATATGCCCAATGGCCGAGCACTTCGTTTTGAAGCTACCATAGGAGAATCTAAGGAAAGTAATGTGCATTTAAGTGCCAGCACCACAGAAGAGGACTTTGTAAAATTCCGAACAGAAAGAGATAAAAAGTTATCTGCTCCAAGACTTTTATTACCAAGTGTTGAGGTCAACATTGCAGCAGGGCATTTGCCACCCCCTGAGGACAATCAAGTGAGTTATCTTAAAATACCCATTCGTCCAGGTAAGGAGGTTTAAGTATGAACATACAGATGTCTCTTTTCGGAGGAGTTCTTATTGGTCTAGCGGCAGCAGGGATGCTTTTCTTTCATGGTAAAATTTTAGGAGTGAGTGGAATTGTGGGTGGTCTTTTAAATGATCGCTCTCGGAACATGTATTGGCGACTGACATTTCTTCTTGGCTTGCTTCTAGGGGCTCTCCTTTTGGAGCCGCTAGGGTTTTCTGTGATGCATGAGACAACAGGAATTTCTTTAATTTATATAGGCGTTGGTGGTTTTCTTGTGGGTCTGGGGGCTGCATTGGGTAATGGATGCACCAGTGGACATGGAGTTTGTGGGATTAGTCGTTTGTCTCCTCGGTCTATTATTGCCACCGTTTCTTTTATGATTACAGGCTTTCTCTCTGTAACCGTACTTCACACTTTACTGAATGGAGGGCAGTGATGAAAGAAGTATTATATATTCTCTCACCTGTTATGGTAGGCATTTTATTTGCGTTGGGCTTAGGAATTTCTGGAATGACAGAACCTAAAAATGTCATTGCTTTTTTGGATTTTTTAGGAGCCTGGAAAGGGGACTTGATGTTTGTAATGGGTGGAGCCATTGCTACTTATATGGCACTTTATAAACTTATCACCCAAAGGGTTAAACGACCTCTTTTAGAAAAAGAGTTTTCTATCCCCTCTAACAAAAAAATAGATAGAAGACTTATTATAGGAGCTTCTCTTTTTGGTGTGGGTTGGGGCATTACAGGGCTGTGTCCAGGAACAGGACTTGTGGGTCTTGTGACAGGAAATAAAATGGCTGTGATTTTTGTGCTATCCATGCTTTTGGGAATGGCCTTGGGGCGTTCTTCCTTTGTGTCTGTTGCTTTTAAAAAGGTTCGTCGATAATGGAGATTTTAGGGTATGGACTTGCTAGCTTTATGGGGTTGGTTTTGGGTTTTTTGGGTGGAGGAGGATCTATTTTAACCATCCCTATTCTTGTTTATATATTTGGCGTTTCAGCAACCTATGCCACCGCTTATTCCCTTTTTATTGTTGGGTCTTCAAGCCTTATTGGCTCTTTCAATTACTTTAAAAGAGGGCTTATAGATGTTAAAACGGGCCTTCTTTTTGCCATCCCTGCCTTTACCAGTGTTTATTCCGTTCGTAAATTTCTAATGCCTTCTCTGCCAGAGCAAATCATGTCCCTTGATTCGTTCATTATTACGAAAGACCTTCTTATTCTGGTTGTATTTGCTGTGGTGATGCTTTTAGCTTCTTACTCCATGATTAAAGGGCGGAAAAACCTTACAGAAATATCTGGACAAACTCGCTCTCCTGTTCGTGTGGCCATTTATGGCTTGCTTATTGGTGCTTTAACAGGGTTTGTGGGAGCTGGCGGTGGTTTTATTATCATTCCTGCCTTGGTGCTTTTTGCAGGGCTTGATATGAAGGTAGCTGTTGGCACTTCTCTTTTTATTATTACCATTAATTCTTTAATTGGTTTCATTGGAGATATAGAGGTTTTACCAAATATCAATTGGAAGTTTTTATTGAACTTTTTATTCTTTTCTATTTTGGGTATTTTGGGAGGCACTTTGTTGTCGAAAAAGGTCAGTAGCCACACTTTAAAACCTCTTTTTGGGTGGTTTGTTCTTGTTATGGGAACAGCGATTCTTCTTAAAGAACTCTTCTTTCATCACGCTATCTAAATTAAAAATATTATTGGATGATAAAACCTTCAAAAGGGGCATTGATCAGTTGGTCCAGGGTTTGTTCGCTATGAAAAATATGGCCACCTGTAACCAGATATTCTTTTTGAAGAACCTCTGGAGTTAATAACTTATGGCAAACAATGCGGTCAGAAATATCTGGGTTATACCTGCTAAGGGTGTTTATTGTGGATTGTAAAAGTTTTTTTTCTTCTTCAGGAGTCCAATGATAATGAGGAGGGATGAAATGAATATGAATCAATGCCACTGAATGGCCTTCGGGTGCATAGTGAGTGGTGTTCCAGATATTTAAGGCGGGTTCAGAGGGGAATTGGCCATATTTTATGGGATCAAAGGCTTTTTCCAGAGCTTCAAGTGAAGGAACCATACGAATAAACTCCGATTGAAGTTGACCTTTGAGTCCTAGTGCCACAATTGCTGTGGTGGATCTGATTTTTTGATGTTTGATTTTAAGAAGCCTGTTGGCAGGAAGGTGAGAGCTTAAGAACTTAAAAGCCGTGGTGTGAGGATCGCAGGTGGAGATCACCTTAGGAGCCTTAAAGACATCATAGTCTTCTGTTTCCACGCCACAGACCTTTTGATCTTGAAAAAGAATTTGTTTTACAGGGGTGTTTGTTTTAACCGTGATTTTCAGTTTTCGGACCTCTTCAAGTAACCTTTCCAGAAGTTGAGGGGCTCCGTGAGGGATGGGCTTTTTGGCACGAGCATGGAGGTAAAAAAGAGAGAAGGCCGTAAGGGGGGACCGCGGGCCTGTAAAGGTAAAGGAGTGAGCGGGGAGGGCAATAGCGGCTTTTAAGGCACTGGATGTAAAAAAGAAGTTTAGAAAATCCT